>JAEUUM010000126.1 GCA_016787375.1 Saprospiraceae bacterium | reverse complement strand
TAGAAATATTGGTTCTCCAATGAAATTTGGGGGTGAAGGTTTATCCTTTACTCAAAATGCTCCGGAGGGTAATTATAACCTGACTTTTAATGTAAGACCTGCCAATTATGAATTGCCTTCAATGTTAAATTTGGGTGTTTCTTATGATTTTGCACTTGGTCAGAATTTTATTTTGACGGGAGTTGGTAATTTTACATCCAACTCATTTGCTCAAGATCAAGTAGGTGCTGGTGTTGATTTAGCTATTGGTAAATATTTTCATGTACGGGGTGGCTACAAGTATGAATTCGGTCAATTGACAAATGATGGGTTAAATTCATCTTTGGACAAAGGATTTGCAGGAGGTTTTTCCGTAGACGTGCCTCTTAAGAAAAACTCAACAAATCGATTGGGTATCGATTATGGTTACAGACACACAAGTAGGTGGTCAGGTACACACAATATTGGTGTAATTATAAACCTTTAGATTAAAAATACGTTTTAAATACTTTAAGATAGTAAACGTTTCCGGATCCTAGACTCGGAAACGTTTTTACTTTTCAATACTTTACACTTTTTAAATAATTATTGCAATGACAGGTTATTCTTATTTAACTCAAGAGGGTTATGAGAGGATCAAGGCCGAGTTGGAAGATCTAAAATCTAATGGACGTCCGGAAGTTGCCAGAGCTATTGCTGAGGCTCGTGAAAAGGGAGATCTTTCTGAAAATGCTGAATATGATGCCGCTAAAAATGCACAAGGAATGTTGGAACTCAAAATTAATGAGCTAGAGAAGGTTTTGGGTAATGTTCGCATCATAGATGAATCTTTAGTTGATATTTCTAAAGTATCATTACTATGCAATGTTACCATTAAGAACTTAAAAAACGGTGCTGAAATATCATATAAACTTGTTTCTGAAAGTGAGGCTGACATTAAACAAAAGAAAATCTCAATAAATTCTCCTATAGGTAAAGGACTTTTAGGGAAAAAATTGGGTGAAATAGCAACCATCCAAACTCCTAATGGTGCCATGGAGTTTGAAATCGTAGATATTGCGTTATAAAATATGAGTAATATTTTTTCAAAAATAATTTCTGGTGAAATACCTTGTCACAAGGTAGCGGAGGACGATTTACACCTCGCATTTTTAGATATAAACCCTGTGGCTTATGGTCATACTTTGGTTATACCAAAAATGGGAATTGATTATATTTTCGATATGTCAGATGAATCTCTTACTAATTTAATGTTGTTTAGTAAAAAGGTTGCTAAAGCATTAAAGAAGGTGGTTGATTGCAAAAAAATTGGTGTGTCAGTGATAGGTCTTGAAGTTCCTCATGCACATGTTCATCTTATTCCTATAAACGCAATACAAGATATGACTTTTGGTAAATCAATTGGAATATCACAGGCTGATCTTACAGCGCTTGCTAATAAAATTGCCACTAATTTTTAATTTTCTTTTCATTATTCTTCACAAAATCTGCCCAACCTGAAAATTTCTTAACATTTTTAGAAAGAAGGCTGTTTTGTGAATAGTGACAAAGAGCAACCGCTAAGGCATCAGTAGCATCCAGTTTAGCATACACCATACCATTCATATCAACAAGATGTTTAAGCATTTCTGCAACTTGTTCTTTAGCAGCATTTCCATTACCGGTTATCGATTGTTTTATTTTTTTTGGTGAGTATTCTTCAATGACCAAACCCATATTGATGGCAGCAGCTATGGCAACACCTTGTGCTCTTCCTAGTTTTAGCATAGATTGAATGTTGTTTGCATAAAATGGAGCTTCAATAGCTAGTTGTTTTGGAAGAAACTTCTCAATCAAATAAGTTATTTCACGATGAATATGCATTAATTTTGTTTGATGGTCTTTGTATTTGGACAAATTAATAGTGTCAAGGGCTAAAACTTTAGGTGGATCGCAGATGGTCTCAATGATGGCATATCCTAAGAAATTTGTTCCCGGATCAACACCTAAAATTTTATGTGAAATTTGTTTAGTCAATTGTTATTTATTTGCATCAAATATATGAACCATCTTTATTAATTATTCTACAATCTAATTATTATTAATCCAAGGAAGCAATTTAGGTTTTTTGATTTCAGGAAGTATCGTTTTTTAATACTGGCTATTGTCTTATTACTCATGGTAATTCTTATAACCGATAAATTTATTCGGTATGAAGAGAATTTTAATGAAAGATTTCGTCTGGAAATGATTCATTGGGAGTATTTGCTGTTTGCTTTTTTGCTGATGCCTGTAAATTGGTTTTTTGAGCTTTTAAAATTTAATCAATTTTCACACCTGGATAAGAAGTATTCCAAAGTTGATTTGATTAAGTCTTTATTATCAGGAATCGCGTTTTCAGCGATTACTCCTTTAAAGAGCGGGGATTATGGAGGTAGATTGATTTGGTTAAAGCAGGAAGATTGGCCGGCAGCACTTTCCGCTATTTTTTGGGGTAATTGGTGTCAGCTTTTATGGTTAATGGCAATAGGAATCGGAGGGGTAAATTATTTGACTTTTATAATTTCGGCACCTCTTTTTCCTGTTTCATACTTCTTCATGGGGATGATAATATTCGTTATACTTTTGTTAATCATTTTTTGGTTTTATGCAAGGATTGAATTGTTTAGAAAGCTATTTCATTACACACCTTTTAAACAAAAGATAAAGGAATTGTACATTGGTTATCTTAAAATAATTAATAGAACAGACTTGTATAAAGCATTGATATATGCTGGTTTACGCTATTTTACCTATGTTATTCAGTATATGTTTTTGTTATGTGTATTTGATGATAAATTACCAATTGGTTATTTGTTTTTCGGTGTGGTTTCTGTGTTCTTTATTCAGTCTATTTTACCTGTGTTGAGCTGGATGGGCTTGATTGGCAGAACGGGAATAGCGATATTTGTGTTAGGTAAGTTAGGGGTTAGTGAGTTGGATAGTAGTTTGAGTAGTATTTTATTATGGATAATAAATATTTTGTTACCCTCGTTAATTGGTTTATACTTTTTATTTGTAAAGTTTTTAAATAAAAGTTATGGAAAACAGGAAATGGATATTGGCTAGTGTTTTGTTTTTGTCATTAATTTCGTTGCAATTTCGCAGTACGGTTAAGCCGGTTGAAATGTATGATCCTTGTTCTATTAACAACTGGACATTTAAAGGTGGTGAAGAAGTAACTTACAAGGTATATTATAACTGGAATTTTGTTTGGTTACCTGCGGGGGAAGCTGTTTTTAAAGTTATTGATGAAGGCGACCAGTATCATCTCAGTGTAAAAGGCAAAACATACTCATCTTATGAATGGTTTTTCAAAGTTCGCGACAGTTATGATACCTATGTAGACAAAACTACTTTGTTACCAAGTATGGCTATCCGAGATGTTTCTGAAGGCTCCTATAAGCTTTATGAAAAAATGATTTTTGATCAGCAAGCCGGTAAGGTGATATCTTACCGAGGATCAACTGTTAAAGATGCTCAAAAGAAGGAGTACAAGCTTACAGAATGCATGCATGACCTAATATCAATAATTTATCATACGAGAAATTTTGAATACGAAAAATTCAATAAGGGTCAAGAGTTTCCTGTTAAGATTTTTATGGATAAAGAAGTTTGGCCACTGAATGTTAAATACAAAGGTCGATATAAAGATCTAAGTGTAAAAGGTAGTGGTAAATATAAAGCCTTTAAATTTTCTCCGGATGTTATTAGTGGTGAGGTTTTCAAAGAAGGCACTCAAATGGACATTTGGGTTTCCGATGACAATAATCGCATCCCGATCTATATTGAATCTCCGGTAAGTATCGGGTCAGTGAAAATAGTATTGAAAGATTACAAAGGGTTAAAGTATCCACTTACCGCAAAATCATAATTTTTTATACTTTAGTTGGTTATGCTCAAGAAGATAATTTATGCTTTTGTTGTTGTTTTTTTGCTTTTAGCAGGTTTTTGGGTTGCTGATTTTTACAGAGATTTGACTCAAAAGAAAGTTTCTTCTGAGGCGGTTGTTTTACTAGAGAGCATTAAGAAAGTCACAAAACTTGTTGCTGTAGAAGGATATTTTTCAGAAGTTTACGATTACAAAGATTATTACGGAATCGATTTTTCACTTTTTCGCAAGAAGGCATTATTAAGGGTTAAAGCTAAAGTTTCAGTAGGTTATGATTTTGAAAGACTTGCAATTACGAGTGATGCAAAAACCAGGACCATTAATATCGGGCCAATAGGAAAACCGCAGATATTGTCTATTGATCATACAATTGATTATTATGACATCACTCAAGGCACTTTCAATTCATTTACAAATGAAGATTATAATCGATTAAATCAAAATGCCAAAGATTTTATAATTGGAAAGGTAAAACAAAGTGATTTGATGAAAAAGGCAGAAGAACAAAAGGATAGTATATTAGCAACACTGGAATCTTTAGTCGCAAGCCAGGGTTGGCAAATAAATCTTCAGAAGGAGCCATTCATAAAATAATTTGAATATTTTTGCCTCGATTATTTTCAAACAAGATTAATTAAAAAAATGTCTCATAATTATCAGGAAGCTGTAAACGAGCTTAGTAGACGGGGCTATCTTGCCTTGGATATTGATCCTACCTTGAACTTTGAGGAAGAGATCATGAAACTAAAAAAAGAGAAAAATGCTGTAATTTTAGCCCATTATTATCAGGAATCAGAAATTCAGGATCTCGCGGATTTTGTTGGAGATAGTTTGGGATTATCACAAGAGGCAGCAAAAACAAAAGCAGACATAATCGTATTTGCAGGTGTACACTTCATGGCTGAAACTGCTAAGATGTTATCTCCCAATAAAAAAGTCATTTTGCCTGACTTGAAAGCTGGTTGTTCATTGGCAGATTCATGCCCGGCTCCATTGTTTAAGAAATTCAAAGAAAAATATCCTGATCATGTAGTCGTGAGTTATATAAATTGTTCAGCTGAACTTAAAACCCTAACTGATATTTGTTGTACATCAACCAACGCTGTTCAGATTATCGAAAGTATACCCGCCGACAAGAAAATTATTTTTGCACCTGACAGGAATTTGGGTAAATATCTAATCAAAAAAACCGGAAGAGACATGGTCCTTTGGGATGGAGCCTGTATGGTTCATGAAATTTTCTCAAAAGAGAAAATTACGCAACTCATGCACAGACATCCTGATGCTAAACTAATAGCGCATCCGGAATGTGAACCCCATATACTTGAAAATGCCCATTATATAGGTTCTACAAGTGGATTATTAAAGTTTACTCAAACTGATTCAGCCAGTGTATTTATTGTAGCTACTGAAGCCGGCATTATTTATCAAATGGAAAAGGCAAGCCCAAATAAAACTTTTATTCCTGCTCCACCTGATAATCAATGTGCTTGCAATGAATGTCCACACATGAAAAGAAATACCCTGGAAAAATTGTACACTTGCATGAAATACGAACTACCGGAAATCACACTGCCAGATTGGGTTATTGAAAAAGGAAAGTATTCGATTCAAAGAATGCTCGAAGTATCGGCCAAGGCGGGATTAGGAAAACCTTAGAACTTTTTAAACATTCATTTTGTTTACTATCAGAACAAAAATATTTTATTGATGATGTTATTTATAATAAGTGCACTATTCGGAGTCATTGGAATGATTGTAAGTGCAAGATTAAAAGGCAAATTTAACCATTATGCTCAAGTTCCAGTTGCGAGTGGTATGACGGGCAGAGATGTAGCAAATGCTATGCTAAAGTACTATAACATTTATGATGTTGAAGTAACTGCAGTCGAAGGATCACTAACGGACCATTACAATCCTGCGAATAAAACGGTAAACTTAAGTCATGATGTATATTACGGCAATCATGTTTCAGCAGCGGCAGTTGCAGCCCATGAATGTGGTCATGCTGTACAACATGCTACAGCCTATACCGCTTTAACAATGAGATCAAGATTGGTTCCGATTGTAAATATTTCAGCAAATTTGCAACAGTACCTGTTCATGTTTGGTATCGTTGGAATGACCTCTCTAAAAAGTCCGGTAATTTTGATGGTTGCCATTGCGGCTTTTGCTGTGACAACATTATTTAGTTTGATAACCCTACCTGTAGAGTTTGATGCGAGTAGAAGAGCACTTGTTTGGCTAAAAAACACTAACACAGCTATAGGAGTGGAGTATGACGGTGCAAAAGATGCACTGAAATGGGCTGCTTTAACTTATGTTGTAGCTGCTTTAGCAGCAATAACTCAACTTTTGTACTTGGTTTTCATGATGTTGGGAAGACGAGATTAAGCAATTAAAATATTGGTAAAACAGGGGTTGCTTCGTTGTAATTCCTGTTTTATTATTTTTGGAGAAACTGATTTTTAAAATGCTTTGTATATTTGCAAAATAATATCTGCATAACCATGACTGAACAAGACATACAAGTAGTAATTCAAAAAGCCAAAGATGCAATGGATCATTCTTTGGAACACCTTCAAAAGGAACTTTCCAAACTACGAACCGGTAAAGCGTCAACCAGTATGCTTGAGGGCCTGCTTGTGGAATATTATGGCTCACCTACTTTATTGAGTCAGGTTGCAAACGTTGCAACATCTGATGCAAGGACGATTACCATTCAACCATGGGAGAAAAAAATGCTCGCAAATATTGAAAGAGCAATATTTGAAGCCAACATGGGTGTTACACCTCAAAATGACGGTGAAACCGTTAGAATAATAATTCCGCCCCTAACTGAAGAGCGACGAAAAGATTTGGTAAAGCAAGCTAAACATCTTGGAGAGGAATCCAAAGTCGGGCTCAGAAATGCTCGCAGAGAAGCTATGGAAATTTTCAAAAAGGCGATTAAGGATGGCCTGCCTGAAGATTTTGGCAAAAGAAAAGAGGAGGAAACTCAAAAGATGGTTAATGGTTACGTAGAAAAAATCGATGCAATTGTTTCAGCTAAAGAAAAAGAGATAATGACAGTTTAAAGTGGTTTCTTTTATTTTCTTCGTTCCTTAAAATCTTGAAAAGGTCGAAGGCTTTTTATTTCAAACTGTATATCTTTATTGAATCGGTCGAACGCTCGATCCAACAACCATTAATAAACTGAACATCTTTAGCCGGATCTACAAGGCCTGGAATAGGGTATGATTTTACTCTCATACTATTTAAATCAAGGATATTTATCTGGTCATCAGTTCTGTATGATATTTTGTCATTGCTGAAATATTGTATTTCATCATCAGGAAGAGGAAGTGTTTGAATGTATCCTCCGAAATCATCAAATAGCATCCAGCCAAATCCGGGTGCTCTGGCAAGCAAAAAATTGTCCTGCTCCCAAATCTGACCTTTTATTATGGACTTACCAATAAGCCCAATTAGTTCGTTGCTTTTTCTGATAATTTTACCAGTAGGATCAATCTTAATCAACCTGAGTTTTTCAAGATTATAAAACCAAATATTATTATCTGCACCTAAGCCAATAGCAGTGTTTGTTTGATAGCCGAGTGATCTGAGGTTTATTTCAGATTGTAGAGTGAGATTTCGATCCAGTATCTGTACAATGCCAAAATCGCCATAGTATATTAGAATACTGAGAGGATTATTCAGATCAACCAATGTGAATTTTCCGTATTTGAATTCGTTAAACTGGGATTTTTTTATTCCTTTTTCATCAAATTGAACCAAGGCAGGATCACTGGTTGTCACATAGATATTTTGGAACTTATCATAAAGAACTTTTTCGTTGTTTGGCACACTTAGATTTCTGATAACCAATGAACTATCCTGACTATAAACAAGAAATTGAAGACCAAATAACAAGCATGTCAAAAACGATTTCATATTTCGTTTGTAAAAATTTTTGAATCCTTCTCCCATGATTTTAGTTCAATTCCATGGGCATCAATCACTGCATAAGTATTGTAACGAACCCAATCACCTAAATTGATATAACGGCTATTCTGATTTTTAAAATGAAAATCAATTGGCAAATGTCTGTGACCGAAGACGAAGCAATCGTAATGTGTTTTCATTAAAGTTTCTTTACAAAATTGCACCAGCCACTCGTCATTTTCTCCTAAAAAATGATCTGGTGAAGCATTTGAAATACGACTTTGTCCGGACCAAAAATTGGCAAGCCCAAAAGAGAAATTAGGATGTAATCTTGCAAACAACCACTGACAGACCGGATTTGCAAATACCTTCTTAATGAACTTATATCCATGATCGCCCGGCCCTAATCCGTCACCATGTCCAATAAAATATTTTTTTCCGAAGAATTCTTTTTGAACAGGTTGTTTGTGCACAGGAATACCAAGTTCATCAGTGAGATATCCAAACATCCACATATCATGATTACCGGTAAATACTTCAATATTGATGCCTTTGTCTTTTAATTCAGCCAGTTTACCCAATAATCGTACAAAACCCTTTGGTACTGTATATTTGTATTCAAACCAAAAATCAAAAAGATCACCCACAAGGTATATTTCACTTGCATCAACGGCAATCATGTCAAGCCACCGTACGAGAGTCTTTTCTCTTTCGAGGCTGGTAGAATTTGCATTTACTCCCAAATGAAAGTCTGATGCAAAATAAATTTTATGCATACTTTAATAATATGGTCTAAACCTTTTCCATGACAGAGCCACACGCTTTGCAGGTTCTGAGTTCTTCAGAATTCATGAAATGATTCATGGCCGGTGGCAGTTGGTTAACGATATCATTCATTTCGAAACTTGCTTCATGGAGTTTGTTCCCGCATTTTTCGCAAAACCACAATAATTTGTCAATTTCTTTCGGTTTTCTTGTTCTTTCAATAACCAAACCAATGGTGTTTGCAGGTCGCTGAGGGCTGTGAGGTACCCTTGGTGGCAAAAGAAACATATCACCTTCACGTATATCAATGGTTTCGGGTGTTCCATCATCGTTGATAATTTTTACCTGAATATCACCCTCAAGTTGATAAAACAACTCCTCCCCATCTTCAAAGTGATAATCTTTTCGGCCGTTAGGTCCACCCACAACCATTACAATAAAATCTTCATTTCCTTTATATACTTGCTGATTGCCAACAGGCGGTTTTAGAAGGTGTCGGTGTTCTTCTATCCATTTTTTCAGATTGAAGGGTTTCATAATTGACATAACTTATGATTTATTGCTTGAAAAGTGAATGAGTTAAATAACAAATTTACTATTAAATTTAATAATGTTCAGGGTGAGTGTTGCAATTCTTTATATTTGTAAAAATTTTATCAAAATCATTAGAATGGATCTTTCTCTTATTAATAAAAATGCTTTGGTATGTGGTGGAAGTCGAGGTATCGGTAAAGCATCAGCTATTGAATTGGCAAATTTAGGTGCAAATGTAACCTTAGTAGCCAGAACAGAAAGTGCGTTAATTGAAGCCATTGCTGAGCTTGATATATCCCAAGGGCAAATCCATTCCTATCTTGTTTTAGATACACAAAATGAAATAGATATAAGAAATAAACTTGGAGAGCAGGTTTCTAAACATGAATTTCATGTTTTGGTAAACAATACGGGCGGTCCTCCTTCCGGACCAATTGTGGATGCGCAAGCCCAGCAATTTGAACAGGCTTTCAGACATCATTTGGTAGCCAATCACATTATTTCGTCATTATTAATTCCAGGTATGAAAAGATCTGGTTATGGACGAATTATCAATATGATTTCAACCAGTGTTAAACAGCCACTGGAAAACTTGGGTGTATCAAACACTGTTAGAGGCGCTGTTGCTAATTGGGCAAAAACCCTTGCGAATGAATTGGCGCCTTTTGGTATAACTGTCAATAATGTATTGCCCGGAGCAACCCGGACTGAAAGGTTGAATGAAATTATTCAGAGTAATGCTGCCAAATCAGGAAAATCTGCCGACGAAGTTGCTACTCAAATGAAAAATTCAGTTCCAATGAACAGAATTGGTGAACCAAATGAAATTGCCGCAGCTGTTGCGTTCCTCGCCAGTCCTGCAGCATCATATATAACAGGTATCAACCTGCCTGTTGATGGAGGCAGAACCAAAAGTTTATAATGAAGCGAGTTAATTAATTGAAATTAGCCTGGATTTTTTGGGAGTTTTAATTGTACGGTTGAATATCGTAGTTCAAAGCTTGAATACAGAATACAAATAGTATTAAGTGTTTGTTTGTACTTCCTTGTATAAAACCGATATTTCATAAAGTTATTGAAAGCACAAATTTTATTTATGTATTGATAATAGCTGGCTTTTACTCATACCTAAGGGCTTCCACCGGATCAAGTCTCGAAGCTTTCAGTGCAGGATATAGTCCCGACATCAAACCTACCGCGAAACAAGTAACTATACCCAAGGTAATCCAGGTCCATGGAATCAGAAAACTTCCACCCAACACGACTGTGATGATATTGCCAATCAAAATACCTAAAAAGATACCCAAAAGGCCGCCTAATTGGCAAATAATAATTGCTTCAATCAAGAATTGTGTCATAATGTTGGAACGGGTTGCCCCCAAGGCTTTGATTATCCCTATTTCACGGGTCCTTTCTGTAACGCTGACCAACATAATATTCATGAGTCCAATTGCAGCACCAAGCAATGTTATCAACCCTATTACCACTGCCGACATGCGCAATTTGGTTGTGTTTTCCTTCAGTTCTGCTGCCATTCCCTCACTTTTTTCAATTTCGAAGTTAGATTCATCCTGTATTTTTTGGCGTCTGATACTTCTAAATAAACCGATAGCGGATGATTCTGCATCAGGCATGGTTTCTGGTCTTAGTACTTGCACCAAAATAGGAATGTTGACATCACCTGAACTAAAATTTACCCTTGCATTTTCAAATGGCACAAGAGCCAACCTGTCACCACTGAAATTCATTGCAGCACCTTTGCTTTTAAGAACTCCGATAACTTTAAATCTGAGGCCATTTATAACGATAAACTGATCCAATGCTTTTTCGGGGATACCGTTGAATAATTTTTTTACCACACCATCTGCTATAATGGTTTTAAAATTACCTGAAACGATCTCTTGTTTAGTGAAATTTCTTCCTACCACCAGGTCGTAGGCTTTAATCTCGAGATAATTTTCGTCGATTCCGCTGATCTGGGTGTTGGGATCGGTTTTCTTATTTTCAAATTTGATTTGAGCACTGTTTGATCCTGGGTATATTAGGGTGACTTTGGCAGGAAAATCATATCTGGATTTGAAAGTTTCAGCTTCGTTGACTGTGATGGGGTTGGCGATCTTCTCTCTTCTTCCGAACTTACTACCTTTAATGGCATTTGATTTTGGTTGAATTTCAAAAGAGTTGGCTCCCATACCTGCAAAACTATTGCTTAAGGAATAGATCGCGCTATCAATAGATGTCAATATGCCTACCAATGCCATAATGCCAAATGCAATGATTAACATTGTTAATACAGATCGCAATAAATTGGTTCTGACATTAGAAAATGCTTGTGACAATACCTCCAGGAATGACAAATTATATTGATTTTAAACAAATTTACAAAAACCTGAATGCTTGCAAAGTACAATTCGATAAACCTTTAAATTAAATAGATAGAAGCAATTAACTTGTAGGCAATAATAAACAAATGTTCATTATTTTAGGTTAGTCTAAAAAAATATTTATATTTGCAAAAAAAGATTAAGATGTTGTCAGCCATAGAAGAAAACTACATAAAATCAATATATAAACTCCTTGAAGCCGGACATAGGCCCGTTAGTACCAATTCACTTGCAGAAAAGATGGATATTAAAGCTGCATCTGCAACGGATATGTTAAAGAGATTGAATGAAAAATTGTTGATTCACTATCAAAAATATCAGGGAGTTACACTTACTGAAAAGGGTACTCACATTGCCTTGCAAATTATCCGTAAGCATAGATTGTGGGAGATGTTTTTGGTCGAAAAGTTGAATTTTACCTGGGATGAGGTCCATGATGTTGCAGAACAACTTGAGCATATTCATTCTGAAAAATTAATTCAGGAGTTAGACCGTTTTTTGGAATATCCCAGATTTGACCCACACGGCGAACCAATTCCATCGGCTTCTCTAGAGATGCAATACGACCAGCGCACAACATTGGTGAATTTCAAAAAAGGAGATCATCTTAGGGTAACGGGCGTAAAGGATGACTCTCCATTGTATTTGACTTATCTTGATTCAATTGGAATAGACCTGGATACCAAAATTGAAATATTACAATTGAATGAATACGACAACACGATCCTTATTTCAACTAATGGTCGTCCGGCTAACTTAATAAGCATTCAGGTTGCCCAAAATTTAATTGTTAAAATGGATTAACTATGGAAGGAAAAAGATCATTAGAAGAAGTTCACTCAACTATAAATACAACCGGAATCCCTGGAAAATTTAAGCGAATGCTCGCATTTATGGGACCAGCTTATTTAATAAGTGTTGGTTATATGGATCCCGGTAACTGGGCAACTGATATTGCAGGAGGAAGTCAATTTGGATACAGGCTCATTTGGGTTTTATTAATGTCAAATTTAATGGCAATGCTCCTTCAGGGATTTTGCGCCAGATTGGGAATCGTCAGGGGTTTGGATCTTGCTCAGGCATCAAGAGCTACTTACCCTCGTTTTGTAAATTTTTCATTATACGCATTAGCCGAAATCGCAATAGCTGCATGTGATCTGGCTGAAATATTGGGAATGGCCATTGGTTTGCATTTACTCTTTAAATTTCCATTGTTATGGGGTGTTTGTATTTCTGCTCTTGACACGTTTTTATTACTCTTTTTAATGAATTACGGCATCAAAAAAATTGAGGCATTCATAATCTCTTTAGTTGCTGTCATTGCTGTTTGTTTCTGTATTGAAATGTTTTTAATTAAACCCGACTTACATCAGGTAGTGCAAGGATTCATACCCGGGTTACCAAATTCCGCTGCATTGTACATAGCTATTGGAATCATTGGTGCAACTGTTATGCCACACAACCTATATCTTCATTCCTCTTTGGTGCAAACACGTAAGTTTGAACGGAATACAAAAGACATCAAACAAGCCATCCGTTTTAATATATTTGACTCTGTCATTGCACTAAATTTTGCCTTCTTTGTGAATGCAGGGATTCTAATTCTGGCTGGAACGGTTTTTTATACCTCCGGAAATTATCACATTACAGATATTCAAGATGCCCATAAAATGCTTGAACCCTTGGTTGGGAATCATCTGGCGCCAATACTTTTTGCGGTTGCATTAATAGCGGCAGGTCAAAGTTCAACCATTACCGGCACGCTGGCAGGACAAATAGTGATGGAAGGCTATCTTAATCTGAGGATACAAGCTTGGGTGAGAAGACTAATAACCAGAATTGTAGCAATCGTTCCGGCAATCATTACCATCTTATTGAAAGGAGAAGGTAGCACAGGCGATTTGCTGGTATTGAGTCAAGTGATACTCAGTCTCCAGTTAGGTTTTGCCGTCATTCCATTATTGCATTTTGTGAGCGATAAGAACTGGATGAAAGAGCACGCAATAGGATTTTGGTCAAAACTTGCTGGTTGGATCAGTGCAATTATAATTGTAAGCTTAAATGCAAAACTTGTGTTCGACACTTTATCCGAATGGTTAGGTGATGGGCCCCTCAATTTTTGGCAATCACTTGTCATTTTTCTAACTTTCTGTTCTGCCATTTTATTGATCTATATCACGTTATTCCCACTGTTTTCAAAATACAAATTAAGTAAGCCTCAAATTCATGGCCCGGATCCTGTTATTAATATTCGAAATATGAATTCATACCAAAAAATAGCCATAACGGTAGATTTTTCAAGTTCCGATAATATCGCAATAAATCATGCAATATCATATAGTACCAAGGATGTTCAGTTTTTGCTGATCCATATTTTAGAATCGGCCGGGGCATTTGTGGAGCAGGATTTTATCAATGATGCAGAGGCAAAACATGACCAAACAATTCTAGATAAGTATCAAGCTTATTTAGCTGAGGCTGGATTTAAAGTAGAAACCAAACTTGGTTTTGGAAGTCCAAAAAAGAAAATTCCAATGATTGTTAATGAATATGGAGCCGATTTGTTGATAATGGGGGCACATGGGCATACCGCTTGGAAAGATATGATTTTTGGTACAACTCTTGATGCTGTTCGTCACAGGGTATCTATACCAGTACTCATTGTTTCAGAGTAAGAAATGGAGATACATATTTATCGTTTAAAAATAAAATTTTGTTGGGTCGATATTTAAAAGCTTCTTTTAAAACATTATTAGATTATTTTGGTTAAATAACGTAATTTTGTATGGCTTTTCATTAATCAACTAAATTTCGAAATTGTATGCAGGTAACTGACACAAAACTAACTTATAAAGTTAAAGATATGAGTCTCGCTGAGTGGGGGCGTAAAGAAATCAAATTGGCAGAGGCTGAGATGCCAGGTCTGATGACACTCAGAGAAAAACATAAAAAAGAGCAACCACTTAAAGGTGCAAGAATTGCAGGTTGTCTGCACATGACAATTCAGACTGCAGTTTTGATTGAAACACTAAAAGAATTGGGAGCTGAAGTATCATGGTCTTCTTGCAATATATTTTCTACTCAAGATCATGCAGCGGCAGCAATCGCTGCAGCCGGTATACCGGTATATGCATGGAAAGGAATGAACAATGAAGAGTTTGATTGGTGTATAGAACAAACACTTTACGCTTTCGAAGGAGGCAAACCTTTGAACATGATTCTTGATGATGGAGGTGACTTAACAAATATGGTTTTTGATAAATTTCCTGAATTGGTAAGTGGTATAAAAGGCATATCTGAAGAAACAACAACAGGTGTGCTCAGATTGTATGAAAGAGAAAAAAATGGAACACTTGGATTACCGGCGATTAACATCAACGATTCTGTCACTAAAAGCAAGTTTGATAACAAATACGGTTGCAGAG
>JAEUUM010000457.1 GCA_016787375.1 Saprospiraceae bacterium | reverse complement strand
AGGGATGCTTGGTGCATTCATGTTTAGCAATGATGATGTCGACAAAAAAGTTTCAGTACTCAGCGGAGGAGAAAGAGCTAGACTTGCGTTGGCTGTATTACTATTAAAACCTATAAACTTTCTGGTGTTGGATGAACCAACCAATCACCTTGATATGTTTGCCAAAGAAGTATTAAAAGATGCTTTGATGGACTTTACCGGAACCATAGTTGTTGTCTCTCACGACAGGGATTTTCTTGCAAACCTTACAAACAAAACTTTTGAGTTCAGAGATCATAAAATAAAAGAATATCTTGGAGATGTCAATTACTTCCTCGAAAAAAGACAGGCAAGTGATCTAAGAGAAGTAACCATAACTTCTAAATCAAACAAAAAGGAAGATAAATTTGACACTAGGAATTCTGAAGAGGCTGAAAAAGAGAAAAAGAAGCTTCAAAAACAACTTCAAAATCTTGAAAAAGAGATTGAAATAGCCGATCAAGCATGTCAACATCTTGAAAAAATAATGTCAGAAGATGGATTTTATGAAAAATCTGACAGCCAGGTGATATTGAATAAGTATAACGATGCGAAAGCTAAATCGGAAAAATTGATGACCGAATGGGAGGCACTGGTGGCTTTAATTGATTGAGGGAAAAAAAATCAATTTATTACCTATTATTGAAAGCCAGCTTTCGATCACGAGAGTAAAAGTGATAATGAATTATATAACTAGTTTCTAAACATTTTAAGATTGCGATTGACTGTTACCAAACGTGCTGTTGATTAATATAAACTTCAATGATCAAAGCCAAAATATTGTCAAAGTTCCCAGAATTATGCTTAAAAATATGTAAATTTGCATTCCAAAATTTAATAATATGTCAAAAATAATGATCATTGGCGCTGGTGGCGTAGGTAGAGTAGTCGCATACAAATGTGCTGAACACCCTGAAGTTTTCTCAGAAATATTGCTTGCCAGCAGAACCAAATCAAAATGCGATGAAATTGCTCGCGCAATTGGTGGAAATAGGATACAAACTGCCGGAGTTGATGCAGAAAATGTGCCTGAACTGGTTGAACTTATAAAGTCTTTTGGCCCCAAAATGGTTATAAATGTTGCACTTCCTTACCAGGATCTAACCATTATGGAGGCTTGCCTAGAAACCGGTGTTCATTATCTTGATACAGCCAATTATGAGCCCAAAGATGAAGCCAAGTTCGAATATAGCTGGCAATGGGCATTACACGATAGATTTAAAGAAAAAGGTCTACTTGCAGTTCTTGGGTGTGGTTTTGATCCGGGTGTAACCTCAGTTTTTACAAAATATGCTGTGAAACATCATTTTGATGAAATTCATTATCTCGATATTGTTGATGCTAACGCAGGTAGTCACGGCAAAGCTTTTGCAACTAATTTTAATCCTGAAATAAACATCAGAGAGGTCACTCAAAAAGGTAAGTATTGGGAGAATGGTCAGTGGGTAGAAACCGAGCCGCACGAGATAAGTGCAATGCTAAATTATCCTGAAATAGGACCCAAAAAATCTTACGTAATATACCACGAAGAGCTGGAATCTTTGGTTAAGAACTTTCCTACTCTTAAGCGCGCAAGATTTTGGATGACTTTTGGAGATGAATATTTAACTCATCTAAGGGTAATACAAAACATTGGCATGGCTTCTATTGAACCGGTCATGTACCAAGGCATGGAAATTGTACCATTGCAATTCTTGAAGGCAGTATTGCCTAATCCAGGAGATCTTGGTGAAAATTACACTGGGTGGACCAGTATCGGCTGCAGGATAAGAGGGGTTAAGGATGGTCAAGAGAAGACATACTATGTTTGGAACAACTGTAGCCATGAGGTCGCATATAAAGAAACCGGCACCCAAGGTGTTTCATACACTACCGGTGTGCCGGCAATGATAGGTGCAATGATGATGCTGACAGGTGAATGGTCTGGTTCTGGTGTATTTAACGTTGAAGAATTTAATCCTGATCCTTTCATGGCTAAATTGAATACAGAGGGACTACCATGGCATGAAGCGCATAATGTAGACCTAGAAGTATAATTTTATGGGGATTCCTTATCAGTTGTTAGAAACCCCTGCTTTTGTTCTTGATGAGAGCCTGTTGCGTCGTAATCTTGAACTAATAAACCGAGTTCAAAATGAGGCAGGTGTTAAATTTATCCTTGCATTCAAAGGTTTTAGTATGTGGAGCGCGTTTCCCATTGTAAAAGAGTATGTAAATGGGGCAACAGCAAGTTCTCTGAATGAAGCATTGTTATGTTTTGAGGAGATGGGAGTCAAGGCGCATACCTATGCAGCAGCTTTTATTCCATCAGAATTTGACCAGATAATGGACATCAGTAGTCATATCACCTTTAACTCCATTCGTCAATACGAAACATACAAACAAAAAATAGAAAACCACCCAAATCATATTTCTTGTGGAATCAGAGTAAATCCAGAGTGGTCTGATGTAAAAACTGAACTTTATAACCCTGCTTCACCTTCTAGCAGATTAGGCGAATTGTACGAAAACTTTCAAGGAAAATTACCAGATGGAATTGAGGGATTGCATTTTCACGTACTCTGTGAGTCTAATTCTTTCGCACTTGAAACTGTTTTAGAAAATCTTGAAAAAAGGTTTGGTAAATTCCTGAAACAAATAAAATGGCTTAATATGGGTGGTGGGCATTTACTTACCAGAAGTACCTACAACGTTGACCATTTGATTCAAGTTCTCTTAAAGTTCAAGCAAAAACATAACCTTGAAATTATTCTGGAACCAGGAAGTGCTTTTGCCTGGGAAACAGGAGATCTTGTTACCAGAGTACTCGATATCGTTGATCATCGCGGTGTAAAAACAATTCTGATTGATGCTTCGTTCACAGCGCACATGCCTGATACACTAGAAATGCCTTACAATCCAACCATTGTTGGTGCCAGAGTCGCTAAAGAAGGAGAGACGGGTGTTCGAATTGGTGGTACCAGCTGTCTTGCAGGAGATTTTATTGGCGATTATGTGTTTGAAAATGAACCGGAAATTGGAGACCTGATGATATTTAAGGACATGATTCACTATACCATGGTAAAAACCACCACTTTTAATGGTGTTAAACATCCAGACATTTGTATTTACAGGAAGGATGGTATAGTGGAGCTGGTTAAGAAATTTGGATATCTTGATTTTAAAAACAGATTGTCCTAAAAAATGAATTTCGCTGAAGCTTTTCAAAATGCTTTACACAAAATTCAAGATGTTTTTGGGCAAAGGGAGGCAATCAATATTTTAAAAATTATAGGTGAAGATTTATTTGAAACGTATAATTTAAAAAGCCAAAAGTCATTTAGTGACACTCAAAAAGCTTTGTTGGATCAATCAATCACAAAACTTCTCAATGGCACTCCGGTTCAATACATTACAAACAGGGCAGATTTTATGGGCCTTAAGCTTTATGTTGATAACCGTGTACTGATCCCAAGGCCGGAGACAGAAGAATTGGTAGATTGGGTTTTATATTCTGTTGACCGAAAGAACAAATGTAAAATATTGGATGTCGGCACCGGAAGTGGATGTATTCCAATTGCACTATCAGTATATCTGACAAATGCTTTTGTTGACGCTATTGATATCTCAGAAGCTGCCTTGGAAGTTGCAAGAATTAATGCAACAAAAAACCATGCGAATATTCATTTTATCAATAAAGATATTTTAATCGCAATAGCTTCAGATTTTAAGCAAAAATATGATATTATAGTTTCCAATCCTCCTTACATCAGCAAACACGAAACTGCGTTGATGGGTATTGATGTTTTAAAATCAGAACCCCATTTAGCACTATTTGCAGGGGAGGATCCATTAATTTTTTACAAAAAAATCACCGTTTTAGCATTCGAACTACTTGAGCCAGGTGGCTTACTTTATTTTGAGCTCAATCCTGTTTTTGCTCAAGAGACAAAACAAATACTCCAGAATATCGGTTTCACTGAATTGGAAATTAAGAAAGATCTTCAGAGCAAAGAAAGAATGTTAAAAGGCCGCAAGGCTTTAACTTAACCTCCTGTTCTTTTGGTATTTGTATAACCTTTTTCAATCAAAAGTTTTATTACTTTTTCTCTGTGATCACCCTGTACAATAATTTCTCCATCTTTTGTCGATCCGCCTACACCACATTTTGTTTTTAAAAAGGAACCAAGTTGTTTTATTACTTCATCTGACTCCTCAAGCCCTGTTATAAGTGTAACCTCCTTACCGCCTCTCTGTTTTCTGTCAAGAGTTACCCTTACCATTTGCTTATTTTTTGGTATGGCATTCAGATTTTCTTCTTCATCTGATGAATCGAAGAAATTTTTTAAAGAACCCAGGTCAGTCGAATATACCATCCGATTTTGATCAGACTTATTTTCTTTTTTCATGGAATAATCAGTTTAATTGCTTT
>JAEUUM010000046.1 GCA_016787375.1 Saprospiraceae bacterium | reverse complement strand
TCCTGGTACGGACAATTTTGCTCAACCACGAAAACTTCTTGCCTGAGTTCCATAATCTTATATAATTGGATGGTACTAAGCTTATCAAAATGAAGGCATTGAAAAGAATACATTATCGTTTTGTCTGGTTAATTTTATTTGCTTGAATTTGTCCATTGTTGATTTGAAAACTCGATGAAATACCTAGATGTCTCCCCTGCCATTCTCTGAACTCATGAAAATCAACACAACTAAATTTATCGGTATAAAATATATGATCCTTAGGAGTCTCTAAAAGATTTGGTAAAGATGGATAAAAGGCTCTTCTGCTATCTTCAAGGTTGAGACTCTTTTTGAAATAATTCAACTCTCCAGACCATGACACAGAATTAAAATCACCAGCAACAATTAACGGTGATTTAATTGGCCGCAGATATACTATTAACCTACCCAAATTAAATCGATATTTGGTAGAAGCTTCTTCATGCAATGGGTCACTAAAAAAAGTGTTGATGAAGTACACATTCTCCTTTGAGGTAGGAAAACTCATACTATACAAAACCTGTGGATTCCCATCCAACAAAATCGTATCTGCAGTTACAAAAGGATATTTTGAATAAATTATTTGTTCGAATGATCTGCCTGAGAAGGCTATTGAATAATGAAATTCTTTTTTAATTAGCTTAAATAAGTTTTTGTTATCAACATTAGTAGGTTTGTTAAAGCAAATCAAATCTGGATTTTGCTTAAGCACTTCAAACATATTCACTTCACCCGTGTCACTTTGCTCCAACTTAATAAACGCAGTGGTTAACACCTCATTTTGGGATTTCACCGGAAGTTTGAGATTTGGATTAAAATTTCCTTTCAAAAACATTGAAAGGCAAGCAGCACAGAAAAAAGTGAGAAACAGAAGTCTCTCCTGTGATATTAATAAAAAGAATATCCCGAGCAAAACATATAGCACAGTCGTTTGCATGGCAAAACTTGCTGTCCATTTAAAAAAAGGAATATCCGGTGTTGAAATAACAATTATCACTCCTAACAATAGAAATAAACTAATCAGGATCTCGAAATATCTGTTATGAAATATTGTTTTTAAGTTCATGTGAATGTAAATCTAAACTAATCGAGTCTCCCTGCAACTACTACGGGCAATTTTTCTTCATACACATTACCTTCTAAATCAAAATACTTGATAAATATGATGTATATTCCAAGTGGAGGTCTGGTTAGGCTGCTGTTTAGTCCACTCCATTCAAAAGTATTATCCAAACCTGCAAGTTCATTATTCGCAATTTCTTTAATATTTCTGCCCTGTGAGTCATACACATTTATTGAAACCGTAAACCCGGGACTTGGAAATTCGCACTTTACAATTAAAAAATCTTCAAATCCATCGTTATCAGGTGAAACCCTTTGAGATGATAAGCTGAAAATTCCTTTTTTGTATAGTTTTATTCCATCATAATATTGCGAATTCACATATCCGGGGGTACCGAATCCCGCCGTTGATGCAGCTGAATGCCAGTTGTTCTTCCCAACTTCAAATGAATTAAAATTGATTCTTTCAAGAGAAACGCCATCCAACACATCAAGAAGCGAATAATGATAAGATTTATCATAGTAGAATGAGTCAATCCAGACTTCCACACCGGCATTTACATACAACAATCCAGGTGAAACTTTGTCATCATTGAATGAAGGCAGATCTGTCTGAACGAGTATCGCTGTGTCTGGGACGTAAAAAGAAGATTTTATGTTTTGGACATTTTCTGACAATAAAATATAACTGTGTGGTAAAATCAATTGATTTACTTTTTGCTTAACTGAACTGACACTGCCATACATGTTGGAAATTGTCAGATCTGCAAGATCAAACACTTTCTCTGTTCGGTTATAAATTTCAAGATAATCATACCCTCCTGATTTAGGATTAAAGAGTATTTCATTCAGAACCAAGTCATGAAATCCCAGTTTTGCAGGTAGAGCGAACGTCATTACCTGGTCGGAGGTGGTTTTATTTCCGGAACAGTCTTTAAACCCCGCTGCCAATGTCAAAGTGTAGAAAACTCCCTCATTTAAACTTGAACTGAGCTTCAAAATCAAACTTTTATTGTCTCCCTGCAAGTATAGCCCGGTAATCGAAATGTTTGTATTCAATAAAAAAAGACCTATAAACTGAGCAGGGTCGCTGTCAATTTTTTCATTAAAACTTACTAAAACTGAATCTGTACTGAGTGCCAAAACTTTTGTTACAACAGGTGAGTCTTTATCAGGTGCTGGGTTATATACTGAATTTTGTTTACCCGGAGTACCGCCGATTGCTGACTCACTTGCCTTCCAGTTTTCAGCACCCAAACATTTATTACTTGGGTTAATCAATTCTAAAGACCAACCACCGAGTTTTTTTACATTATCCAAATACCACGAATCTGTATAATTAACTTCATCAATTACTTGCCCTAAATTGTTGATTAAACGAAGATTGTCGCCGGTATTATTAAGAGATGGCAATGATTCAAGCCCGATGGTTTTGCCAAAAATTTTAAAAGCTGTCGTATCTTTTTTTGCACATAGTATGTAATAAACATTGGGCAATAGATTTAAATCCGGCAGGTTTACAGAGCTTGTACCATCTGTAAATATTAAATTTTTGGTTGAAATAAGAGAAGATGAATTGTTATATAACTCTATAAATTCAAGCTCCGGGAGACCTACAACCGGAGTAGGATCTGCCATGATTTCGTTTATTAAAACATCGCCAAATGAAGGATACTCACCTAATGAATAAGTGAATTTTACTTGAAATGGCAAAATGGTATTGCCAACAGCATCCTTTATGCCGGCCCCATCAAGTGTGTATTGTTGGAGTGACTGAAAATTATTTCCAAAAGCCAGATGAATAAGTTTGTCATTCAGTCCATCTAATTGTGCATCAATTGCAGTCCCCACTCCATTATTTATAGAATATTGTGTAGGTATTTCAACAGCTGTTTTGTCCAAAGATTCATTAAAATACAAATCGATCAAATTTGCATTTAAAACAATGTAATTAATCAAAACAGGTGCTTCAGAATCAGGGACAGGCTGTTTTACTGATATATCATCAAAGTAATATTTGTCTTTGCGTGTTGCGGTATACAAACAGTAAAACCCAAAATAATTATCACCTTTAGTATAAGTGTTATCATTAATTTCAAGTTCTTTAACATAGTTGATTCCACCGGCATAGTCAGCAAAAAATTGCCAAATACCAGAAAGATTCCTAAGAACTTTTAACCTAGCCTTTGCAGGCTGATTGGCTAGAGCGCCGGTTGTGAAAGAACCCAAAAGCACCGAATTGCCAACTCCATCTTGCCTGTAAAATTTCAAGGCATCAAGATTACCTGTTTCTCCGACCTCTAAATAATAACCTTTTCCATTCAATATCTGATTGCTATCAGATTGAAGATAAATCCTCAGGAGATTAGTGTTGCTTGGAGCAAAATCCAGATTAAAATAAAACTGCCACTCACAGGAATCCAAAATAGTAATAGGAGTATAGATAATTGAGCTGCCTGCATCTGGCGCGTTAAGCTGCAATTCGTATACTGCATTCACTTTAAAATTTGTCAAATCTCCAGCCCAAGTTGGATTGTTTAGTAATTCACCATCACTAAATTCTTCCGTTAATTGACCAAAACAAACATTTACAACTGAAAATAAAACAAGACTAAAAAGGAAACGTTTCATAATTCAAAATTAATAAGAAATATACGAAGGGTGTATCTTTACATTTCTTTATTTTAATTAAAATTAATATACCAAATGAAAGTAGCAGTAATAGGCGCAACAGGGATGGTTGGAAGGGTCATGCTTGAAGTTCTTGAAGAGTTCAATTTCCCTGTTGATGAATTTATACCGGCAGCATCAAGCCGATCTGTGGGTAAAATCGTTAAATTTAAAAACAAAGAATATGGTGTTGTAACCCTGGAAGATGCTGTGGCAGCAAAACCCGATATTGCAATTTTCTCTGCAGGTGGGTCAGTTTCCTTGGATTGGGCTCCTAAATTTGCAGCTAATGGCACCACTGTAATTGATAACTCATCTGCCTGGAGAATGGATCCCAATAAGCCTTTGATTGTGCCTGAAATTAATGCACAACAATTAACCAAAGACGACAAAATAATCGCGAACCCAAATTGCTCAACGATACAACTCGTGATGGTGTTGGCACCTCTACACAAAAAGTACAAAATCAAAAGATTGATTATCTCAACATATCAATCCGTTACTGGCACGGGAGTAAAGGCAGTTCAACAATTTGAATCTGAAAAAGATGGTAAAACATTAGCTCCGGAAGAAATGGCTTACCACCATCCAATCTACAATAATGTTATTCCACATTGCGATGTATTTGTAGAAAACGATTATACCAAAGAAGAAATGAAATTAGTAAACGAAACCAGAAAAATATTAAATGATTCAAGCCTCAGAATTACTGCAACCGCGGTCAGAGTGCCTGTTCAAGGCGGTCATTCAGAATCAGTAAATGTAGAGTTTGAGAAACCTTTTGATATAAATGACGTAAAAAGTTTATTGGCAGAGACATCCGGAGTTGAATTGGTAGATGATGTTAAGAACAACAAATACCCAATGCCTCGGATTGCCAAAAATAAAAATGAAGTGTTCGTAGGAAGAATTAGAAGAGATGAATCGGCTGATAATGCACTCAATCTGTGGGTTGTAGCAGACAACTTAAGAAAGGGTGCGGCAACAAACGCCGTGCAGATTGCTGAGTATCTTATGAACAAAGAATTAGTTGGTTAATATTGTATTACTTCTTGGTTGTCTAATTTAAGGCATTCTTTTTGTAATACATATTTATCGCAAAAAACAAGGACCAAAATTTACTTTGTAATACTGAATTAAATTAACGAAACCGTAAATGTACGCACTTGTATGAAGACAAACCTGGTAGTATGGGGCACCAATGCACAGAATGAAAAAGTACTGATACTAATGGAATTGTTAGCTGATGATAACAAAGTTGTCATCAAAACAATACCAGAAAATTTAGTCTCTGACGAACTGGAAAAAAAATTAATGGACGAATGGCGAATTGGTTCACATGTTGATTTACCGGATGGAGTGACTACATTTGAAAATGAATTAAGTGTTAGTGAAACAATACTACCCGAAGGTCTGAAAACCGATCGAACTGAAATCATCCAAAGAGCTCAAACTCAATGGCATTTCATCGTTCTGTCAGGTAAATTAAATAAATTGTACCAGTCTGAGTTAGCTGAGCTTCAAGAAAACATTAACAAACTTCAAAATTATAGCCAAGATTCTTGGGATGAGCTCAAAAATTTCTGGCAAAAAGTTCAGGAACAAGTAAGAGACAAAAACTTGTTTTCAGAACATGCTAACGCGCTTCGAGAGAGTACAAACAATCTATTCTCTAAACTGAAAGATTTAAAAACCTCACTTGAAGAGGAAGTCCAAAAGGCCTCTTCTGAAATACTTGAGCAGTTTAAGGCAAGCATAAAAGAGGTCGAACAAAAAATTAATGAAGGAAACAGGCTTCAATCTGTATTTGATGAACTAAAACAAATTCAAAGTACTTTCAGAGACTTAAAATTTGTAAAAGAACACAGGACTGAGGCTTGGGAGCAACTAGACAATGCTTTTAAAGCACTAAAAGAAAAGAAGTATGGCAATAATGCCCCAACAAATTCTGAGGGATCTCCATTATTGCGTACTCAAAGACGATATGATGGTTTAATAGAAGCTATCAATAAAATGGTTGCTTCTATAGACCGAGATAAATCTGAACTCGCTTTTCATACCAACAAAGCTACAAACACAGACCGCCAACTTGAAGCTTTGGTGTCACAAGCAAAACTAGCTATGATTCAAGAGAGAATAACTTCAAAAGAAGAGAAACTTTCAGAGATGCTTAAAACTAAACATGAATTGGAATCAAGAATTGCAGACCTTAAACAGAAAGAAAGCATTAAAGAAGAACAAGAAAAATTTGAAGCAGCCAAAAAAGCTGTTCAAGAAAAAATAGCAACAGAAATAAAGCAAGCTACTGATTCAAGGCTCGAAACTCCAGTTGATGAAAACTCTGAAATAAAAGAATCGGAATCAAACCCTATTGAAAATGCTATTGAAACTGCAGTTGCCGTTTCTGTAATCGAAGAAAAAGACTCTGAATAATTAATTTTGATTGTTTAAAAGACCTGTAAAAGAAGATTTTACAGGTCTTTTTTTTGTAGTTTTAAAACCTGATTTATTGAATTTGAATCCATAATGATTTTTAAAAAATTCAATTTCCATTATACATTTTTAAGCAATTAGAAAATTACACTCTCGCAAAGATGTAAACTACCCAAAAAAACGTCATTTTTGCAATTCATTTAAGTTACTCCTATGAAAATCCATAATTTTAGTGCAGGACCTGGTATTTTACCAACTGAAGTACTTGAAAAAGCTTCACAAGCCGTTGTTAATTTTAATGATTCTGGTTTATCCCTTCTTGAAATGAGCCATCGAAGTCCTGCATTTGAAGAAGTAATGCACAAATCAGAATCACTGGTAAGAGAATTGCTGGGTATTGGTGATGATTATGGAGTAATATTTTTGTCGGGAGGAGCAAGCACCCAATTTTTTATGGTTCCAATGAATTTGCTCAATGAAGACCAAAAAGCAGTTTATTCAGACACCGGAGTATGGGCAAACAAAGCAATTAAAGAAGCAAAAATATTTGGTAATGTAGAAGTTATAGCATCCTCTAAATCAACAAATTATAATTTTATACCCAAAAATTATCCGATTCCAAGTGATGCTTCATACTTTCACATCACCTCAAATAACACTATTTATGGAACAGAATACCATCAATGGCCTGAATGTGATATACCATTAATATGCGACATGTCATCTGATATTTTCAGCAAACCAATTGATGGAAATAAGTTTGGATTAATATATGCCGGAGCTCAAAAAAATATGGGACCTGCTGGCACCACGCTGGTCGTAGTTAAAAAAGAACTACTTGGAAAAGTTAATCGAACTTTACCATCTATGTTAGATTACAGAATTCATATTGAGAATAGCTCAATGTACAATACACCCCCTGTGTTTCCAATATATGTTTCAATGTTAACCATGGAGTGGATTAAAGCGAATGGTGGCCCTGAGCAAATGGATGTAAGAAATAAAAAGAAAGCCGCACTCCTTTACAATGAAATTGACCAAAATCCAATGTTTACCGGTACA
>JAEUUM010000558.1 GCA_016787375.1 Saprospiraceae bacterium | reverse complement strand
CATTGAGCTTCTCCCAGAACAAGCTCCCGCATCAGTTTCGAACTTTATTCAATTGGCACAATCCGGATTTTTCAATAATAAGTATTTTCATAGGGTAGTTCCGAATTTTGTTATACAATCCGGCTGCCCGAGAGGCGATGGATATGGTTCATTAAACTACACCATTCGCTCAGAGTTGCCTCCTCTGCATTATGATGGTGAAGGTTATGTAGGGATGGCCTCAGCAGGCAATCATACTGAGTGCACACAATGGTTTATAACACATTCGCCAACTCCACACCTTGATGGGAATTATACCATTTTTGGAAAAGTAACAGAGGGAATGCTAGTTGTACATCAAATCACCCAAGGAGATTTAATAAATAAAATAACAATACAATTTTAAATATGAAAAACACACCACTTACTGATATCCACATCAAACTAGGAGCCAAAATGGCCGAATTTGCCGGCTACAATATGCCCATTTCTTATGCAGGAATTAAAGAAGAGCATCAAACAGTTAGAACGGCAGTTGGCGTCTTTGATGTGTCCCACATGGGTGAATTTATTTTAAAAGGAAAAAATGCAGCACAACTTATCCAATACGTAACAACCAATGACGTAAATGCGCTTGAAATCAACGAAGCTCAATACAGTTGTATGCCAAATGGCAACGGCGGGATAGTTGATGACTTGTTGGTTTATAGACTTCCTGAAGATAATTGTGCAGAAGGAGAACAAGCATTTTTATTGGTAGTTAATGCATCAAATATTGAAAAAGATTGGAATTGGATTTCTGGTCACAACAAATTTGATGTCAAAATGACCAATATTTCTGAAAATACCGGACTTCTTGCTGTACAGGGCCCTAAGGCAATTGATGCGTTACAGAGCCTAACAGACATTAATCTTAGTGAAATCAAATATTATACTTTTAGAAAAGGCACAATAGCTGGAATACCAAATGCGATAATTAGCGCCACAGGATACACTGGCTCTGGAGGTTTTGAAATCTATGTTGATAATGAACATCTTGCCAGATTATGGGAAGCGATTTTTGAGGCAGGCAAAGATTTCGGAATCCAACCAATTGGGTTGGGTGCGAGGGATACCCTTAGACTTGAAATGGGCTTTTGTCTCTATGGAAACGATATTGATGATACAACTTCACCAATTGAAGCCGGACTTGGCTGGATTACAAAACTTAATAAAGGTGAATTCATCGATTGTGAACTTTACAAATCTCAAAAAGAAAATGGTGTTTCCAGAAAACTTGTTGGTTTCAAGTTGGATGACAGACGGGTTCCTCGACATGGATATCTTATTACCGATGCGGAAGGCTGTGAAATCGGAGTTGTAACATCAGGTACACAATCACCTTCACTTGGATACCCGATAGGTACTGGTTATGTTTCTACTGAATTTTCAAAATCGGGTTCACAAATTTATATTGACATTAATGGTAAAAAACTTGGTGCGGTGGTGACTAAATTGCCATTTTACAAAGTAAGTTAATATTATTTTAAACCATTTCTGTGTTTTTGCCTTTTAATAAGGTAATTAATAAAAGAATATACAATGGACTTTAAGGAAGGAAAGGAAAAATTTCTTAATGCTTGGGGTATGCTTGCCTCAAACTGGGGCATCAACAGAACGATGGCACAGGTTCACGCACTTTTGTTAATTTCCCCACATCCGCTAAATGCTGAAACCATTATGGATGAATTGAAAATTTCAAGAGGTAATGCAAATATGAATATAAGGGCTTTGATGGACTGGGGACTCGTATATAAAGACATAAAATGCGGCGAAAGGAAGGAATTTTTCTTTGCAGAAAAAGACATATGGGAGGTATTTAGAAAAATTGTTGAGCAACGTAAAAAGAAAGAACTTGAACCAATTATCAAATTATTTGATGATGTCACGTCTGTAAAAGAGGAATGTGAATCTTCAAAAGAGTTTTGTAAGATGATAAAAGAGCTAAAAGTCATGTCTTGCCAGGCAGATTCAATTCTGAATAAACTTACTAAAACTGACCAATCCTGGGTTACAAAAGGAATTTTACAGGTACTTAAATAATATTTACTAAAAATAACACAAAATATAGAGAATAGAAATCGAAGCAATGTAATTTTACATTCTTCAATTATCAACTGCTATGGTCATAAACACTTTCAAGGCAATTTACCCAAACGTTAATTTTATAACAGAATCTGAATCTTATTTTGAAGGTGTTAAAAACGAGTATGTAGAACTTAAAGAAAATGGATTTTTTAACTCCAAATCTTTTGAGTCCCTCTACATTTGCCAAATAGTCAATGAGACAAGAACATTTACCGGGCTAATCGCGGCAGTTTCTATTCAAGATTACCTTGATGGTCATATAAAAGGTCATGAAGCTACTTTGTCAGCAAAAGAGCAAGTGCATGTAAATATAGTTTTGAAGAATAAAGCATTCCTGAAACCCGTTCTGTTGACCTACCCCATCGTAGCGGAGATTCACAAAATCCTGGCAGATTATACCAGCAACAATGAATCTTTTTTAAAAATCGAAAACGATATCCATAGACAGGT
>JAEUUM010000493.1 GCA_016787375.1 Saprospiraceae bacterium | reverse complement strand
CACTTTTTCCCCGTGTCTGGTTAGTACAATTAAGCGTTCAGACGGATTTATATTTAGATCTTTGGTTTGGCCATCTTCAAAAGTTAACAACCGACCATCGTATGATATTATCTTTTCATTGTATTTTTCGAGGGTGAAAATTTGTGCTTTTAGCATATTTGGTGCCAATGAAAACAAAATCAAAATTGTATTGTAAACCAGTCTAAGCATTTTTAGTTTTTTCTTGAAATATATCTATATCAACCTGATTTTTCATTAGATCATCCATGGTCTCCCTTTTCCTGATGAGGTAATCTTTACCTTCATGAATCAAAACTTCCGCTGGTCGTAATCTTGAGTTGTAGTTAGAAGACATTGTAAAACAATATGCACCTGCATTTAAGAAACATAATACATCATCTTCGTGCAACTGCGGTATTAACCTGTTCACACCAAAAGTATCTGTTTCGCAAATGTATCCAACAACAGTGTAGATTCGTGGTTTGCCGGTAGGATTTGAAGCATTTAAAATTGTGTGATGTGCGTTGTAAAACATGGGTCTAATAAGGTGATTCAAACCACTATCAATACCTGCAAAAACTGTGGAAGTTGTCTGTTTAATCACATTTACCTTCGCAAAGAAAAATCCTGCTTCACTTACGAGAAATTTCCCGGGTTCGAACATTAAGGTAAGATCATGTCCGTATTTGCTACAGAATATTTTAAATCTTTCTGAAATTTTTTCTCCTAACTCTTCTATATCCGTGCTGATATCATCAGTTTTGTACGGCACTTTAAATCCACTTCCGAAGTCAATGTAGTCAAGGTGTTTAAAATGCCTTGCTATTTTTAATAATATCTCGGCTCCCTCCAGAAAAACATCAACATCGAGAATATCAGAGCCTGTATGCATGTGAACTCCTTCGATTTTGAGCCCAATAGCATCTACAATCCTAAGAACGTGAGGCATTTGATGAATTGAAATTCCAAACTTTGAATCTATGTGACCCGTTGATATTTTCGAATTACCGCCAGCCATTATGTGCGGATTTATTCTGATACATACTGGTAAATCGGGATGTTTTGTTCCTATTTGTTCAAGAGTAGAAATATTATCTATATTGATCCTTACTCCGGCTTCAATTGCCAATTCAATTTCTTCAATAGAAACACAATTTGGAGTATAAATAATACTGTGTGGATCAAATCCGGCGGCAAGACCCAGGCGCACTTCTTCAATCGAAACTGTATCAAGTCCAGCTCCCAGAGAGCGCATAAATTTCAAAACTGTAATATTGTTTAATGCCTTACAGGCAAAATTGATTTTTAATGATGGCACACCAAAGGCTTCTGATAAGCGCTTATATTGGCGCTCCATGATGCTTGTGTCATACACATAAAGAGGCACCCCATATTTATTACATAAGTATAATGGGTCAATTTCACCCGACAATTCGTATCTGTCTCCGTTTAATCGCATAGTTTTGTTTATAGCGTGCAAAGATATAGTAAACATTTATTTGTACGAGAATTAATGGTATTTGTGGCATGAATAAGCAACCTTTTATAACATTTAGGCATCAAGGGGTTATAATGTCAGTAGAGTAAAAGTATATTTTTCAAATTTCGGAATATCTTTACGTAATTGATAATTATTGAGATTTGATATCAGAGCAGATTATTATTGGTTGTAAAAATTTTGAGGCAAATGCACAAAAGAGCTTGTATGAACTGACAAGGGCGAAAATGTTTTTGGTGGTTCAACGATATGTTAAAGACTATCATGATGCCGAAGATGTCTCAATTGAGGCTTATGTCAAGGTCTTTAACAATTTCGACAAATATCGCGGTGACGGTGCCCCCGAGGCATGGATAAGAAGAATATTTGTGAATGAATGTTTAATGTTTTTGAGAAAAAGAAAAAACATATTTTTTGAACCGATCCCTGAATATTCCGAAACCATTCAATTTACTTCTCATGAAAAATTTGATTATGAAGAAATATTAAAATTGGTAGATATGCTACCTATCGGATGCAGAACAGTTTTTAATTTATATGTGTTTGAAGAGCTCCAACACAATGAGATCGCGAAAATGTTGGATATCAGCGTCAGTACGTCAAAATCGCAATACCAGTTGGCACGAAATAAACTTTTAAAATTGATAAATAAAAAATCGGACAATGAGTAAAATTTTAGTATTTATGTTATTTGGGCCTTTTATTTTGGCTTTGGGCCTTATTACAAAGTTTTTTCCTCCCAAAAAACCAAATAACCTCTATGGTTACAGAACCACAAGATCAATGAAAAATCAAGATGTTTGGGAATTCGCAAACGACTTCAGTTCTAAATCATTTATTGCATCAGGGCTTGGAATGACCCTGGTGACACTGATTTGTTGGAATCAAAGTGAAGAGAATTTTGTGTTGATTAATTTGGTATCTCTTTTGGTTGGATTGGGCCTATCTATCTACATGACAGAGAGGCAAATAAAAAAATACTTTGATTCTGAGGGAAATAGAAAAAATCTTAATCAGAATTAATTCGCGTCAAAAATGGAGGATAGATTTAGTGAGTTATTAAGGGAAGCTGAAAAGAACAG
>JAEUUM010000482.1 GCA_016787375.1 Saprospiraceae bacterium | reverse complement strand
TAATAATAGGTTCCGGCAGGAAGAGGATTATTCCTGTAGGTACCTTTCCAATCATTTGTATAATTTGATTTCTCGTAAACGGCATCTCCCCATCTGTTGAAAATCTGAAGATTATTCGTTTTATAAAGTTCGAGACATGGTATATCGAAAACATCATTGTTGCCGTCATCGTTTGGTGTAAAGACATTGGGGAAATCGCAGATAGAATCAAGTGGCTCTTGCTCCATAGGTTTGATGTATATTTTTAGGGTTGCAGTATCACAGCTTTCCGGACAAAATATGCTACACACCGCATAATCCAATGAATAGTACCCGTATGCATCTTCGGGGAAGTCTATTGTGATAAGTCCATTATTGCTATTCAGAATAGTTAGATTTTTAGGTAAATTGGTGTAATAAACCGTTGGGGTGCCAGTAATTGTATCATTTAATAGCACATTAAATAACTTTATGCCTGGGTTATGTTCCAAAGTGAAGAATTCGTCTTCAAGTTTCACCCCACCACTTTGTTGCGTTGCAACCAGAATATTGGAGAAGGGTGAATTACAACCATCCGAGTTAATTTTTACAAAATATTCCCCAGAATTTTTAACCTTGTCTTTTTCAATGACTAATGTAGGCCACAATGTAGAATCAATGAGGGTATAGCTGCCATCAGGATTTTTGCTGTACCAACTATAGCTAATATTTTGACCTCCAATTGAGTTTGCTTGCAGAACCATAGCTTCACCAACACAAACAGGGTTGTTTTCTGCTGATAGTGTAGGAGGTAAAAGATTCGGGCCTATATTGACATAAATGTTTTCAATAGCCGTGCATCCCTTTTCTGTTTGAAGTGTCAATGTATATGATCCCTCTAATTTTTCATCAACATTAGGAATTTTTAAATCAAATGGTCCAGTTACCTCTGATGTATCTTTCAAAGTGAAATTTCCCGGTCCTTTCCAAGTATATACAATATTTCCTGAAACTGGTATATTGTTGGTTGCGGTTAAGAATAAATCTTGTCCATTACAAAGTTGAACATTTTTCTGAAGATTATTAATTACCGGTATCCATTTGCCATTACAGTTGAAATCTATCCATTCTGGAACACCATTATTGTTGTTATCCGGACAAGGTGCACCTCCCGGGCATTCATCCATATCTGGTAAATCATCTCCATCACTATCAAGGTCATGTCCATCAATTACTCCATCATTATCTGTATCGGGACATGGAGCGCCACCCGGGCATTCCGTTCCATCATCAATTCCATCATTGTCGCTATCTTTATCAGTAAAGTCTGGGTTTCCGTCTCCATCAAAATCCGGAGGGTTTGATGTGCCTGAAATTGTATTCCCATCTGAATCTTTAATTGGTTGACCATGGATGTTGATCATCGGATTTCCATTACCAGCGACACCATCGTGATCCGGATCTGGAATGCCACCTTCATCTGTATCATCTATTCCATCTCCATCACTATCTAAATCAATAAAATTAGGCTTGCCATCTCCATCCACGTCAAGTGGTTTAAAAGGCCCACCCAATGGCAAACCATTTATATCTACTGTAGGTGTTCCGCTTCCTATAATTCCGTCATTATCGGGATCAGAGGAGCCATTTTCACCAACATCGTTGATGCCATCATTATCTGAATCAAGATCATTTTGATTTGTAATTCCGTCACCATCTGAATCTTTAGGACTGCCTAACTTCCCGTTAATTAAGTAAGGATAAATGTAAATTGGTATTCCGTTCATGTCTATTGCACCCAAGGCACCAGTTCCATCATCCAATTTACCATCCATGTTTCCATCAAATTGGCCAAGACAGTTTTCTGCAAGATCTGCAATACCATCGTTGTCTGAATCTAAATCATATATATCTGTTACGCCATCTGTGTCATTATCTTTGCAAGGTATGCCCGAAGGACATTCATCTTTGTCTGCGATACCATCCCCATCTGAGTCAAGATCCAAAAAGTCAAAAACTCCATCTGAATCATGGTCCCATGGTAAAATACTGGTGTTTATAATATTTCCGTTGATGTCTTCAATTCCGATTCCATTTGAATCCGTAATCAGATATCCCAGACCAATGATTCCGTCACCATCAGGGTCAGAATAGCCGGCTTCATTTACATCGTTTATTCCGTCTCCATCTGAATCCAAGTCATTGAAATTAGGAATACCATCCCCATCGCTGTCTTTTGGGAGGAATGAGTACACCACTTGGCTCCCAGAGGCATCTTTTAACGGTAACCCACAGATGTTGACCTCTAAAGGGCTTTTTCCAATAAAACCGTCATTATCAGGATCGCTATAAAAAAATTCTAGAACATCTTTGACACCGTCATTGTCAGAGTCCAGATCAACGAAATCTGGTATGGCATCATGGTCAAAATCCGGAGGATATGGTATAAATCCTCCTATAACAATCGGGTCAATAACATCTGCATAACCGTTTGAGCCTACCACAGGAGGATTGCCGTTTCCGTCATCGATCATGCCATCGTGGTTCGAATCAAATTGAGCATAACCACCTTCTACCACATCAAATGTCCCATCATTGTCAGAATCAATATCATATCCATCAAGCACTCCATCAAGATCTGAATCGACGATTATCGTTCCGCAAATCACATTTCCAAAAGTGTCCAGAACTTGACCATATACATTCACCGGCCAACTAGGATCTATGTCCAATAAACCATCTCCATCAAAATCCGGGTATAATCCTTCTGTGACATCTGGAATTCCATCATTGTCACTATCCATATCATAGAAGTTAGCAATCCCGTCGTTATCTTTATCAAACAAAATTGCAGTTACTTTCAAGTTTGTGTTTGTAACATCAGAAAAAATAACTCCATTTATATTGACTTTCACTGGGGTTGTCCCAAGCCTTCCGTCTTTATCCGGGTCTGTACCATGATTTTCAACTACATCATGTGTTCCATCATTGTCAGAATCAAGATCAAGTAAATCAGGAACTCCATCACCATCTTGGTCAGTTTTAGGAGGAAATGCTTTACCAGTAATAGCAGGATCGATGATCATTGGAAACCCATTGGCTCCAACTAGCGTTGGAATCGAATTATTGCCATCGAAAATACCATCGTCATTCAGATCATAAATTTTGAAACCATATTCTGAAATGTCAAATATTCCGTCATTATCACTGTCCAAATCCAGTAAGTCAGGAACCCCATCGCCATCACTATCGACACACGGCACACCGCTTGGACATTCAAGTATGTCGGCAATCATATCACCGTCACTATCTAAGTCAATAAAGTTTGGTATCCCGTCCATATCGGAGTCCACTAAAACAGAAGTTGTAGTGATTACGATTCCGTCACCGTAAGATATCGGCTGACCATATTCATTTACATTTATTGGGCTAATTCCGGCTATTTTATCCTTATCAGGATCATCCCCTCCATTCTCGAGAACATCCGGAATTCCATCATTATCACTGTCAAGGTCAAGGTAGTTTGGTATTCCGTCGCCATCACTATCATGAACATTAGAGGTGGCTTTTAGGATGTTGCCTTTTGAATCTTTAACAGGCACCCCGAATTTATCAACCACAGGAATACCTTCACCTATAATGCCATCATTATCTGGGTCAGGGTTAGGTGTTTCCGCTACATCATTTATAGCATCATTATCGCTGTCTCTGTCACGGAAATTTGCAATTTTGTCGTCGTCAGTATCAGGTGTTTTTTGAATTGGTTTGCCTGTGAATGTTGGATCAATATATTTTAAAAGTCCTTTCAAATTTACAGGAGGCACAAAACCGTTACCGTCATCAAGCCCACCATCATCGTTGCCATCATAACCCGGGAAAAATCCGGCTTCGACCAAATCATATATCCCATCATTATCACTATCCCTGTCATCATGATCCGGAACACTGTCTTGGTCTTTGTCACTTGGTTTTTTGATAGAGGTTGCCTTTTGTGAATTTGGATTAGTGGACAAAGCTACAAAAAAACCATTTGTTCCAAAAGCTCCGGGTGCAAAATCAATTACTCCATCTCTTGGGTTAATATCAGGTACATCAAATCCTGATTCATCGAGGTCTGGAATTCCATCGTTGTCGGAGTCTAAATCCAGATGGTTGGGTATACCATCGCCATCATGATCATATGCCGGCATAATTAAATCACAAATTCCGTCGCCATTTGCATCAGAACAATTATTTCCCACTGCAGGATCGTTTGCGTCCATGAAGTTTAAAATGTAATCTCCATCTTCATCGTGACTGGGGTCAAGCATTCCCGGCAGACAAACAAAATTGCTGTCAGGTGCACAGAATTCCAGATAATCAGCAATGCCATCGTTGTCATCATCAAGATCTATGTTGTCTGTTATTCCATCTCCGTCTGAATCAGGATATAAGTTTTTACATTCTTTTTCTATGTTGAATGTTGCTGCTCCCGTTTTAAAAACTTCAACATACGACCAATAGTCCAACATTTTCTCATTTCCAAAGTTGTTAGAGTATGAGAACGGAATACTCGTAGCAGAGGCATTCCCTACAGTCCCTCCTCCTGAAACAGGCCCACCAATACTTGAGTGGTCATAATAGAATGTATTATCCGGGTAATTTGGCCCATTAATTCTTGTTAATGTTACCCCACCAGGGTTGTTTTCAATGTCGGCCATCAAAATATGAATCTCACCAGTTCGGAAAATAACTTTATAGCTGAAAATATAATTTTTTTGTGCAGAAACTACTGTACCATTTCCATATTTACCATCCCAGTAAATAGTATCTTTTCCGCCCAAAACAGGCAAAAAGTACAATTTGTCAACAGCATCATTAAAGTCGCCATCATTGTTCAAATCAAGCAGAAGTGTGATTGATCCAGTGGTGTTGATATCAAAGGTGAATATACCGCCATCGCCCTCCTTAAAAAATCCCGGAGGACAGCCGTTTCCATTCGGATTTCCTGGTGTAAATTTAACATCATTCAGTGCCGGACCTGAGGCTTGTGGTTGGTTAAAGAGCCAGGTAGTATATGTTTCATTCCTGAAAACATCCGTAACCTGGGCAGAAGAGGGCATGTCAGGGTCGGGTAAATTGAAAAACACCTTATTGTTTACGAATGGGGCTTTCTCTTTTGCTTGAGGTTCATAGAGATATGTTTTACCGGGCAACCAGCTGTTTGGATCTACGGATCGCTGGTAATCAACTTGTTTCAATGACTTATAAATTGGCTGCTTGTTGGCATCAGTTAGTCCAAGATTATTACAGCTCAAAGGGAAACCCCATGGGTCTGTGTCATAAAAATCAACCTTATATTGATAGCCAGCTTCGCTTAAAATATAAAATTTAGGTGAGGTAAAATTTGCATTCTCGTTTACAATTGAGTTGTATTCTTGTGAAAAAACCCTACCTTTTAGCATCTGGCCACCATCATTAGCAGCTTTGTTTTTGGATACAGTGATATCCCACGAAAGTATAACCCTTTGTATTGTGGGTTGATCATTTAGTCGGTTCCAAGGGTCATTGTTATTTAAATTCTTAAAAGTTAACTTTTTGTAGGTTGGAAAACCAAGCACAAAAGTCCAAATACCTTTATTCGTATTGTTAATTGCTACAATTCCAGGTTTGTAACCTTTACCATTTAGCGTTCCTCCACCAGTCGGGCCGTTAAGTTCTTCTATGTCATTATTTATAATTGCCAATCCTGCAGTAGCGCCTTTATTGTCGTATGTTGCATATAGTTTTCCATCAGGGGAGTAAACTTTGATAAATCCATCTGTAATTCCGACATGGCTCGCCCCGAAATTGATAAACTCTCCTGCATTTGCATATACCTTTAGTTGTTGGGTTTGTTCTGCGTTGTAAAATAACCTTTTACCGGGATATTTAAGGAAGTCAACTGATCCCTCAGCTCTAATGGAAACTGGAATTGTCATTGCAAAAAATGCCAGCAAAAAGACACTAAATCCTATATTTTTTATTGCATTCATTGTTCTGTATTAAAACAAGTAAGGCGCAACTTCGAGTCGGAAATTGCGGTAATCACATTGTTTAATACAAATATTGAACCAATTTAACTTTAGTCATATTATTAATGTATTGTTGTGCACCCACTCATGCTTATCATTAGGAAAATCATACTAAAACTAAAGCAATGCTTATTTTCTTATGGCTTCAACCGGGTCCATTTTTGCGGCCTGCATAGCGGGAATAAAACCAGCCAAAATACCTATTAAGGCAGAAAGTCCGATGCCCGTCAATATATTGTTCAAAGACAGAAAAATATCGAAGTCAAGTATTTTAGAAAGAACCATAACAGTAAGTAAAACAATTAACAATCCAAGTATGCCTCCAAGTAGACACAAAATCACTGATTCTACCAAAAACTCCAATAAAATAACATTCTGTCTGGCACCCAGAGCCTTTTTTATTCCGATGATATTTGTACGTTCTTTTACAGACACAAACATAATATTGGCAACACTGAACATGCCAACCAAAATTGAAAATCCGCCAATGACCAATCCGGCAACATTCAGAACTCCAAAAAATGCTTTAATAAAAGAATCAAGTAAGCTGACTTCATTAAGAGAAAAATCATTTGATTCTTTGGGATGTAATCGGTGATTTGCTCGAATTGCGGCAATGACATCATCCTTAAGAATTTCCAGATTGACTCCTTTTTTTGCTTTGATGCTTACACTGGTGTTTGAAAAGGGACCCTCCGGTTTTGTGTTAAAAATTTTCTTCATCATTGTGAATGGAATAATCATGGCTTGATCAAATTTAAGAGGGTTGATGATATCATTCCCTGATTTTTTGATTATTCCAATGACATAAGCTTTGTAACCGGACAAATTGATGGTTTTTCCAATCGGATCAATACCCGGAAATAAATTCTCTGCTATTGTCGAACCCAACACACAACAAAATGCTCCGTTTTGATATTCATTTGGCGTAAAAAATCTACCATCAGAAAGTTGTAAATTAAAGATTTCAGGATACTCTAATGTGCATCCGACAATAAAAGAATTTTCAACTGAGTTGCTTTTGAAGCGAGCCGTTTTTTGACCGGCAAAAACTGAAAAAGAAACCAATTGAGCCGAGGAAACATGTTTATTGATAACTTCATAATCCTTGTAGCTAGGGTTAGGTCTGCGCATGTATTTCCAGTAATTTTGAAAAGGATCCTCACCCCACGGCATTTTAGAAAGATAAAGAACATCGGTACCCAATTTTCTAAAACTTTCTCTGATATTTTCTTCAAGTGAATCTACTGCTGATTTTACTGAGATAATACAAAAGATACCAATGGTAATCCCCAAAAGAGACAAAAAACTCCTGAGTTTATTACCCAACAATTGACCAATGGCCTGTTTAATGCCTTCGTATATGACAGTCTTCATTTCTTTAATTTCACTTGCGAAAATACACTTGAAATAGCAGAAAACAGAATCATTTCGATTAATCAATTGATTTATCCTACAAAACGCATCGACTGGTTTGATTTGACAATAATTCTTAATGATTAACGAATAATAACATTAAACTCAAAAGAAACTATAAATTTGCAATTGATAATTTCAGCTTTATTATTCATGAATGTTCAGGCCGATTTTTTGGTTATTCTTAATCTTGTTATAATTGAAAGTTTACTTTCGATTGACAATGCCGCTGTTTTGGCAACAATGGCTATGGATCTTCCTAAGGAACAACGCTCCAGGGCATTGAGATATGGTATTATAGGAGCCTATGTATTTCGTGGATTGGCACTGCTTTTTGCTTCCTTTCTTGTTAAAATTTGGTGGCTCAAAGTTGTTGGAGGCTTTTATTTGCTTTTTCTTGCGTATGATTATTTTTCCTCCAAAGCGACACCACAACACGAAGATGATACCCTGGAAAAAATGCCCGGCTTTTTCAAAAAATATATAATAAATCCAATTTTGAGTCTGTTTAATGTTGTTTTAGACCCACCTAAAAAGTTATTTCACAAAGGAATCAAAAGACTTGGTATTTTTTGGTACACGGTGATTCTCATTGAACTCATGGATTTGGCTTTTTCGGTTGATAATGTTTTTGCTGCGGTTGCATTTACAAAGAACATTTACTTGATTTGCATAGGTGTTTTCATAGGGATCTTGGCCATGCGTTTTGTGGCACAGTATTTTATAGTACTCATGGAAAAATATTTTTTCCTTGAAAATCTTGCTTTTATTGTTATAG
>JAEUUM010000459.1 GCA_016787375.1 Saprospiraceae bacterium | reverse complement strand
TAATATTCATACTGCTTCCATGATGAGTGTTATGCTGTTTTTTTTTGGAATTCTCCGGCATTCAATGAATTATTGATCAAACATATACCGCAAATGTGACCATGAAGCAACTCTAACCTACCTATTAAAGTTCTTGATAGTAATGGGGAGTATGTTTAATACACCTCAATTTTTTTGGTTTAAAATATAAAAATAATTGTTATTGTTACATAGTATAAGGTTTTATTAAGCCATGCGTTATCTTTAGTAATAAATTACAATTATGAAATTACCTTCACTCACCACGTTGTTAAAATCATTTTCAGATACTTCTATCAGATTTCCGTTTGCCATCCTTTTTTGTGTAGGTGTTTGTTGTACGGCCATGTATTTGATTGAATACGAACCAGCCCGAACTGAATCGATGATATTCAAGTTCATGACCATGATGGTAATAGGTGTGCCTCTCATGATTGGCATTCAAAGTTTAACAGAGCAAAATTTTGAACAAGCTACCAGACGTTGGTTATTTTACCTTTTTGGTGCTGCCATATTGGCTTTGTATTTAATTTTTATTGCACCCGACTTCAATGTTATAGAAATGGTACGGCCCACAAGATTTATTTCGTTGTTGGTGGTAGCTCATCTTTTTGTTGCTGTAGCTCCCTATTTAAAGTTTGGTCAAATATCAGATTTTTGGGAATACAATAAGAATATTTTCATCATTTGGATAGCAGGTGCTTTATACAGTTTGATTATATTCACAGGGCTCTCTGTTGCGATACTTTCAGTTGATCAATTGTTCGGTGTAAATGTTGATTCTAAGCTATATGGGCATGTATTTGTACTGGTGGCGACAATTTTTCACCCCATATATTTTATGTCCAATTACCCTAAAACCTTTCATCAAATTAGTCAGGATGAGCATTTTGCCTCGCTCATTTTGAATCTGGTGAAATTTATCCTGATTCCGTTGAGTATACTTTACATCTCGATATTGTATCTGTATGGAGCAAAAATAGCCATTGAATGGTCATTGCCGAAAGGCTGGGTTTCAAGTTTGGTTATTGGTTTTTCAATAGTCGGAATGTTGACCTACCTTTTAAATTATCGTCTACCCGAGACCGATAAAAATGGATTAATTGTTTGGTTCAGGAAGAGGTTCTTTTATTTGCTTTCCCCTTTGGTAATCTTGTTATACATAGCCATTGTTAAAAGACTCAATGAATATGGGTTTACTCCCGAAAGATATTTTGTACTGATCACAGGACTGTGGCTGAGTTTCATTTCCATTTATTTTATTCTTTCAAAGAAGGATGATATTAAATGGATCCCACTGAGCTTGATTGCTTTTTTGGCAATCGGTACATACAGCCCAATTGACGCTTTCCATGTTTCTTCAAAAAGTCAGGTTAAACGATTGGAGGGAATTTTTGTAAAAAACAAGTTGTTCAGAGATGGGAAATTTATCAGAGATACTGCAAATGTTTTTAATGCTGAAGATCATGAAAATACCCTGTCAATCATTCAGATGCTTCATGAAATTAATGCACTGAATATTTTAAATGAAAAACTGTCTGTTCCGGTTGCTGAAGATTCACTTCAATCAGAAAAAGGAGTGGGTATAATATACACAACCCTGGGTATTCAAA
>JAEUUM010000414.1 GCA_016787375.1 Saprospiraceae bacterium | reverse complement strand
CACCTTATTCATACCAATGGAGTGATAACGGGGCTGGGGTTTCTCTGCGAAATGACCTTGGCGAAGGAACATACTCTGTGACCATAACGGATTCAAATAATTGCACACACACAATAAATAATATTATAATTACATCCCCAACTACGGCATCTATTCAATTAGCCTCAACTGATGTACTATGTTTTGGAGGCAGTGATGGAACTGCCACTGCAACAGCTACCGGTGGAAATGGAGGTTGGCTCTATAAATGGAATGACCCACTGGGTCAGGATCTTCAAACTGCTTCATTTTTGAAGGCGGGTAGCTATATCGTAACCGCAACGGATGCTTCAGGATGTACCATAACCGGCTCAATAATAGTTGGTGAACCAGGAGACATAATAACAAATCCGGTCACACAAAATGTTACATGTTTTGGTGGTAACAACGGTGTTATCAATCTCAATTCTTCAGGTGGAACAGGCGCACTTTCCTACAACTGGAATCCATCTAATCTGACTGGACAAATTCACAACAATTTAACCAGTGGCAACTATCTTGTTACCATTACTGATGCAAATAACTGCTCTAAATCACTTTCTTTTACCATATCAGAACCTGCCGAAATCAAAATTGCTTTTGATATTGGTGCAGTAAGTTGCAGTGGTGTATTTAATGGCACAGCTACAGCCATTGTGAACGGTGGTAATTCACCATACACTTTTAAATGGAGTGATCCAAATGGTCAAACTACACAAACAGCCAACGGACTTGCTGCCGGAACATATACAGTTACAGTGACAGACTCCAATAATTGTACTCAAACCGGATTTCTGGACATTTCATCTCCGGCTGCCATAATTGTTGATTTAACTGCAATTGATGTTACATGCTTTGGCGGTAATAACGGTGCGGTTGGGGCCACTGCTCAAGGCGGAACCACTCCTTATGGTTTTTTATGGAGCAATGGTGCAACCATAAACGTTGCCAATAACCTAACAGCAGGTATTTATTCGCTAACAGTCACAGATGCGATGGGTTGTACAGTTGTAAAACAAACTGAAGTTAAGCAACCAACAGATATTATCATTACAGAGACAATTCAGGGAATTAATTGTCCGGGTGATAAAAATGGAAGTGTAACAGTTGTCGTTTCAGGTGGATTACCACCATACAATGCTACCTGGAGCAGTGGAGATGTGGGCTTGACAGCCTCCAATCTTGGTCAGGGAACATTTACCCTTCAGCTAAAAGATTCAAAAGGATGTCTTAAAACAGGTTCTTATACCATCATGTCAGTTGATACCCTCGACATTAAATTCACAGTCAACAATGTAAGCTGTTTTGGGTATGCAGATGGCTCAATTAGTGCAACAGGCTCAGGAGGAACTCCAGGCTATAGCTATTCATGGAGCACCGGGGCAAATATCCAAAATATAACCGGCTTGGCCCCTGGATTTTATAAATTGACAATAACTGATAGTAAAGCTTGCTCTTATTCTGAAGCTATTGAAGTATCTGAACCAACTGAAGCTTTGGCTGCAACCGTACTAGGTAATAACATCGAATGTTTTGGGGAGATGACCGGTTCAATTTATTTTACAGCTCAGGGAGGTACTCCTCCACTTTACTACAGCATTGATGGTACAAATTATTACCCAAATAGTGTAGAAATAGGTTTGAAAGCAGGAAGTTACAATTGTTTTGTAAAAGACAAAAATGGTTGTGTTGCCAATGCAGGCACTGCAGTTATAAGTGAACCACTGCCTTTCTCTGTTTCTTTGGGTCCCGATATTACCATCAAATTACGTCGTGATACGCAACTGAATGCTGTGGTAACAAATGGAATAGGTCTCATCAATTACAAATGGATAGTTTACGATACAACATTGTTGAGTTGTCAAAATTGTCCAGATCCAAAATTGCCGGCTTTGTTTGATCCTGTTTTATTTAAAGTTATTGTAACGGATCAAAATGGATGTTCTGCCTCAGATGATGTTGTTGTTTATGTAGATAAAACCAGAAAAGTTTTCGTGCCCACTGCTTTCACTCCAAATGGTGATAACATCAACGATGTTCTATTAACTCACGGTGAAACCGATGCCTTCGTAAAAGAGTTTAAGATTTTCGACGCATGGGGCGAGATGGTTTTTGAGGCCAAAGATTTTTTCCTGGGAGATGAAAATATCTATTGGAATGGAAAATTCCGGGAGAAGGACATGAATGTCGGAACTTTTGTATGGTACATGGAAGTCAAATTCGTGGATGGTGACGTAGAATTATTAAAAGGCTCATTCGACCTCCTCAGATAATTCTAATTTTGAATAAAACGACAGAGGGAATTCATTGTGAGTTCCCTATTTTGTTTTATCATTGATGTCTAGTCATGAATTTAAATACGTTGAAAAGTCTTTCTAAATTTGTGAAAAAATTAAAATGAGATATTTGATATACATTCTTTGCGTTTCATTTTTATTCTCTGGTTGTGAAAAAGATGAAACACTTACTGCCGATCAGCAATTGGCTAAAGACATAGAAATAATTGAAAAATACTTAAAAGATAATAACCTTACAGCACAAAAGACTGCATCAGGTCTGCACTACATCATCAAAGATCCAGGAACCGGATCAAGCCCAACCGGAAACTCTCAGGTAAAGATAAAATACAAAGGCTACTTTGTCAATAATGAAGTATTTAATAAAACCTCCGGAAATGAGGTATTTATTGATTTTCTATACAAATTTATAGATGGCTGGAAAGAAGGGATTACTCTATTTAAAAAGGGCGGCAAAGGTACATTGTTAATCCCCTCTTATCTTGGTTACGGTTCTTCAAGTATCTCAAATGTACCTAAGAATTCTGTTTTGATTTTTGATATCGAACTTGTTGATTTTACTCAATAAATTAGAAATCAGGAATATACTCAAATTCATCAGCTTTAAAAGCTTCAATTTCTAATTTTGCCAGCGATCGAATCAATGATTTTTTACTTGAGCGCAATTGCCTTTCAACATTTATTAAAGTAGAAACTTCAGAATCATCAAGGATGCCTCTTTTTAACTCTGAAAGCAAATATTTTTCCATTAAGTTAAAGTCTTTGTAGGCAACTAGCATTAATTTTTGAAGTTCAGTATACAAAGTTCGCTTTACTTTTATTTTGCTAATTCTGATAATTTCATTTTCAAATTTCAACCAATTAGCGTGTAATCTATGCGTTTGTTCATGAATAATGTCATCAGCCGACTCATTAAACTCGTTAAAGTTATGTAGAACATCCTTGACTGATTTAGCTGCTTCAACGGCTTCTCTGACCGATTTTAGATATTTTTTAATGTCATCCCATTCAGAAGATGAATAATCAGATGGTGATAGTTTTGTAAAGTGTTCTAACAACTCTCCTTCTATTCGTTTGATGATACCATAATTTACTTCTGCTTCCTTTCGTTCTCTGAATATTTCACGAATCGATGATAAAACACTTTTACTATCTTTCATGTTTTCACTTCCCAATAACTCTTTGTGAAAAGCAAGACTACGATGAAAAACATTTTTTGCTTCCACATAATACTCCTCCATCGTAAGTGCAGAGTGTCCGGTTAAGGTACCTGACAAATAGCTAATTTTGGGGTTTTTGCCTCCACCGAACAGGCTTCCCAAAAATTTTGAAAAAACAGGCAAAAATGGAAGAAATACAACGACTGAACCAATATTGATAATTGATTGAAAGGTGACCAAAGCAATGGGAGGTGACTTAATCCCAATGAAATTGGTTATAATATATAAAATTTGATCAAGAAAAATAAATGCAAAAATGCAAGTAAACATATTAAATATGAAATTTCCCCACCCAACCCTCTTTTGATTTGCTGAACCTTGAAGACTCCATAGTGCTGTTTTAATCGTTGTACCAAGTTCAGAACCGATGACCAAAGCAGCGGCTGATTTGTAATCAATTGCATTTGTGAATAGCGCAGTCAAT
>JAEUUM010000378.1 GCA_016787375.1 Saprospiraceae bacterium | reverse complement strand
CTCTGCTTTACCTTTAAACAACAATTCGGTGCCATAATACAAAGAAGGTATACCTCGTAAGCAAAACAATAAAGTAAGTGCACCTTTTAATCTATTGACATCTTCACTAACCTCGGAATAAAAACGGCTCATATCATGATTATCCAAAAATGTAATGTTTCTATTTGCATCTTGGTATAAACCATCCTGGGCGAGTGTAAAGTAAAGTCTTGAGACGCCATCTGTCCAATTTTGTTCTTTGGTGAAGGCTTCCTTTATGGCAAAATATAGCTGAAAGTCAGTAACTGCAGGCAAACATGTTTCAAAACCCTTTGAAATTTTTGAACCTTGGGTAAAATGCGCCTGAAATGCGGGCTGACTAACCCATGTTTCAGCAAAAATTGGAAATTCCGGAAATTCATCAAGTACTGCCTTGCCCCACGTGGCCATGAATTGCTGGTCTGGGTATGCGTATGTATCTATACGGTAAGAATCAATTCCGGTCTCAGCAATCCACCAAATGCTGTTTTGAATTAAATATCTCGCCAGACGAGGGTTTTTTTGATTCAGGTCCGGCATGTGATAATCAAACCAACCATCATTGTTTTTGGTTTTATCATATTGCGATGCATAAGGGTCCAATAAAACGGGATCCCTGTAATTTGACCGTCTGAAAGTATCAGTAGTTTGGTGAATCCAATCAATTTCGGGTAAATCGTTCAAGAACCAGTTATTGTCGCCAACATGATTAAAAACCATATCCTGAACCATTTTTATGCCTTTAGAATTAAGGTCTTTTATCAATATTTTATAATCATCTAAACTGCCAAAACGCTTGTCAATAGCATAGTAATTGGTAAAAGCATACCCATGATACGACTCATAAGGCTGGTCATTTTCAATAACCGGATTTAGCCAAAGTGCCGTAATGCCGAGATCTTTCAAATATTGAATGTGATCGTGAATTCCTTTCAGGTCGCCACCATGCCTGAAAAACATTTTTTTTCGATCTATTTGATTTTGCTTGTAGTTCGTGATGACATCATTACTTGTATCACCATTTGCAAACCTGTCAGGCATTGCCAGGTAAACGACATCTTGAGGACCCCATTTCTGCAAAAAATGTTTGGCTTTGTGTTTGACTTTTAACTCATAAGGCATGGTTTTTTTGAATTTGCCATTGGTGAGTTCGATGTTAAATTTTCCGGGATTTGCTTGTTTGCTGATTTCAATTTCAACAAAAAGATAATTCGGATTTGCAACCAATTGTGTTTGCAAAATTCTAATTCCTTTATAATTAATTGTAGGTTTGAAATTTGAGATATTATTGTCGTGAATTAAAAGTTCAAGATTTTGATTATTCATATCCACAAACCAATTTGGTGGATCAACCCTAGGAACATCAACAAATTTGGGTTCAGTTGTTCGTTTGTAGTAGGTACTTTTCTTTACTCCATCGGGAATTCGCTGTTCATTATCCTGTGCCCTTGAGCAAACCCTGCCAACCAAAATAATAAGAAGAATTGGGAGAAAACGTTTCATAATTGAGCAAGTGTATTTTCTTTAATCCTCATGGTCAATAATCCGGCAAAAATCAAGAGGCATCCCCCGATTGCAACAGCCATAACCCTGTCATTGTGCAAAATATTTTCCATGACTTTTCCAAAAAACAAACTGGCGATAATTTCAGGTAAAACAATAAAAAAATTAAAAATACCCATGTAAATACCCATTTTATCTGGCGGAATTGATCCTGACAGCATGGCGTACGGCATACTCAAAATACTCGCCCAGGCAATTCCGACACCTCCCATTAACAAGTATAAGTATTTCGCCTCGTTTATAAATTGCAAACTGATTAGCGACAAACCACCAATAAATAAACATACCATGTGTGTGTATTTAGTATTGAGTTTTTTAGCCAGAAAAGGCAAGCAGAAAGCAAATAAAAAGGTTATCAGGTTTTCAATAGAATAAGTCTTTCCTGCAAATTCAATTCCCTTGGTATATAGTTCACTTTCCGGGCCTGGGGCATTGAATACGTGCATGGCCACTGCAGGTGAATAATAAAACCACATCAAAAATAATCCGGGCCACGTAAAAAACTGAACCAAAGCTATCCGCTTCATTTGTTCAGGCATATTCCTTATTGAATGAAATATTTCATTTACCGCCATTTTGAACCCTTTGTTCTTTTCCTCTTTAAGATTTGCCAGCTCCTCCTCTGCAGGCGGATATTCTGTGCTGGTAAAAATTGTGTACAGTACGGCACCAAGAAAAACCGCTCCTCCAATGTAAAATGACATTTGAATATTCATAGGAATCTTGCCACCGGAAGAATCTCTGCTCACTCCAAATACATCAACCAACCAAGTGGGTAAAAATCCTGCAATAAATGAGCCCAAACCAATAAACATACTCTGCATAGCAAAACCGAAGGACCTTTGCTCAATGTTTAGTTTATCAGCAACGAATGCCCTGAATGGTTCCATGCTTACATTGATTGACGAATCTAGTATCCATAGTGTGCCTGCTGCCATCCAAACTGCTGAGGCCTGTGGCATAACAAATAACATCAGCGAGCTTAAAATGGCTCCAACCAAAAAATATGGTCTTCGCCTACCCAAAGTTGGCAACCAGGTTCTATCACTCATATAACCAATAATTGGCTGTACTATCAATCCGGTCATCGGAGCTGCAAGCCAAAGAAGAGGAATATCCTCCGGTTTTGCTCCGAGATATTCATAAATGGCACTCATGTTATTCATTTGGAGTGCCCAACCAAATTGTATTCCGAGAAATCCAAAACTCATGTTCCAAATTTGCCAGAAGCTTAGTTTGGGTTTGTTTGATTGGTTGGTTATCATATTGATTTTATTTATTTCGTATGTATTTATTCATGGCATTCTAAAATTAAAAAACCAAAACCTGGCAATGTGAATTCATTTTCATTCACATTAAATTGTACTTTTTCTCCAGATAAAACATTGGTATAGCTGGTTGAAACAAAATTTGACTTCAACTTAACAAGTGTTTTATTTGGTGAAATATTCATGATAAACACAACTTCATCTTTTTCCTTTGTTCTTTTGAAAGCATACGTTGCTTCATCGGTGCGAGTTAATATTCGTTTAGGGATCGCACCATTTTCACCATTAACCAAGGCTTGGTTTTGCTTCTTGAGTATTATAAGCTTTTTTAACAAATCCTGTTTGCTGAGAATGCTCCAATCAATATTATCTTTTTCAAAAAATGGCAATCTCCTTTGAAGGTCAGCTTCTTGTCCCGAATATATAAGTGGTATCCCATTCCAAATCATTGTGAAAGCCGTAAATGCATCTCCGAGCGGACCAAATTTTTCTTTGATGGTACCATTCCAAGAATTTTCATCGTGGTTGGTTACAAAATACATGTGTATTGCATTCTTCGGATTTTTTGCAGAATTAATTGTAAGGTAGGTATCTATATCCGTTAACTTTTTTTCTCCACTCGCTATTTTGGCCAGCAAATGATGGAGTTCCCAACCATAATCAGCATTAAAAGCAGAAAATGCATTTGGGTTTTCCCATTCTGCCAACATAAATATTGGTTTTTTGGCTCTGAGTACTTGGGAAGCTTTATTCCAAAAATCAATTGGCACATCACCCGCTACATCGCATCTGAATCCGTCAATATCACACTTTTTAATCCAATAATTCATTGACTTAATCATTTCAGTATGCAGTGCCGGTTTTGTATAATTGAGCTTTGCAACATCCCACCAATCGGTGCCGGAAGGTGGCTGAACCTTCCCTGTGCTATCAAAAAAATACCATTCAGGATGCGCCGTCACCCAAGGGTTATCAGGCGATGAGTGGTTAGCTACCCAATCAATAATTACTTTAAATCCCATTTGATGACATTTCCTGACTAAATTCTGAAAGTCTTTTAGGGTTCCAAATTCAGGGTTTACTTTGGTATAATCTTGCACTGAATAATAGCTGCCCATTGTGCCTTTCCGATTTTTTTGGCCGATTGGCTGAATAGGCATAAACCAAAGAATTTTTACTCCAAGATCCTGAAGACGATCAAGATGTTTTTCGAAAGATTTGAATGTACCCTCAGGAGTATATTGCCTTATATTGACTTCGTAAATACATGCATTTTCTACCCACGCAGGAGTTGTGTTTGAATTACTGTTCTTTATTTGGCCCAAACCTACATTTGGAACAAACCAGCAAATTGAAATAATTAAAAATATGGTCTTGAGCATTGTTTAAAATTATTGAGTATAAATTATTTCAAAACTTTGAGGTGGAACGACGATCTCAAACGAATTGGGTTTCATCATTAAAGCCTGGCGAGTGAATGTTCTGGTAAAAATATTTGGTGTGTTTTTGACAGGAATGCTTACGGTTTTTGGATTAGCACTGGTATTAAAGCAAACCCAAACTTTATCATTCAAAAAACTTCTTGAATACACCATTAAATCATGTTCAGATTGCAGAATTTCAAGATTGCCATATAAAAGTGACATGTGAGAGGCTCTGAAACCCGCAAGTTCACTGCAAATTTTTTTGGTTTCATTTTCTTCAGTGTTTAGTCCTTCAAATCTCATTGGTCTTCTGTTATCCGGATCACCAGCTCCTACCATTCCAATTTCATCGCCGTAATAAACAATGGGAATTCCGGGTACAGTCATGATAAAACTTAGCAAATTTTGCAGCCTTTTATAGCCTTTTCTGTCTAATATTTGAATATCTCGGGCATAACCCGCCTCCTTGGAGTCTTCGTCAGGCCGCACAGCACGACTGGCCAATCCCATGAAACGGGTAAGGTCATGATTACCTGTAATTACTCCCATGGTGTTGTTATAGCCAAAATAATTACAACTCTGTCTC
>JAEUUM010000323.1 GCA_016787375.1 Saprospiraceae bacterium | reverse complement strand
GAATAAGAAATTAGCAGTAATAGCCGTGTGCAATAAGTTGCTCAAACAAGTATTTGGTGTAGTAAAAAATCAAACAATGTTCGACAGAAATTATTTGCAAAAAACTGCTTGATTCAGTTGTTTTTTTGCACAGTTCGTGTTGTGTGCAGTTATTTATTAATCTCCTTGCTTAACTGTTTCAATTTATCGATTACTTCTTTTGCACTTTCTTTGAATTTTTCTTTTGCATTGCTTTCATCAGACGCAATCCATTGTTTCAACTCCTCCAACAATGCTCTCTTGGCGTTTCTTCTTTTTTGTTTGTCGGTAATTCTTATTATTTCGCTAACTTTAGTTTGAAAGTCCATCGGATAATATTTTTCGAAGTCATGCTCTTTGAATTGGCTAAAGTTATTTTCATTCCATCCCGCCTTAACATATTTATTCTTCATTTTTGAAATAATTTTTTGCTCTTCGTCTCCCGCGTCAATAATTACCCACACCTTATTCTTATATGTTGGCTCTAAATGGAGAAAAATAAATAATTTATCAAAGTCCTCAAACTTTGGAATGATGGAAGAAGTTCCTCCAGCGGAAAAAGTTCTAACCTTATTTTTCAATGGTTTCACGAACCAGTCTATTAAATAGTCCCGAATTATTATTTCTGCCGATGATTCTTCAAGAAATAGCCATCCTTTCCATAAGTCGAAGTCAAAAAAGTCATATCCAAGATCTTCTAAGATCTGTCTTCTTTCCTCAGGATTATCTGAAACTTCTTTTAATTCAGATACAAATAAATTGGGCCGCTGACCGTCCTTAAGTTCATTCTTAATATTGAATATTTTGGCATTTTCAGCACCACCTAAGTATTTCATTACAATATTTGAATGAGTTGACACAAAAAATTGGTTAGAATTTGATTTTTCGATAATAAGTTTGAGAAGTGCTTTAAGTGCTTTTGGATGTATGTCATTCTCCGGTTCTTCAATAAGAAATATTCTCTCGTCAGAAACGCACAAGTCAGTGATTAAACCCAAAATATTTGCCACACCTTCACCCATTGCAGTTAGAGGTATATGCTCAAGGTTGTGAACAAAATATACAGCCTTCTTACCAGCGCCCAATGCAAGAGTAGAAATTTCGAATCCTAATATATTTCTACATGCTTCGACATACTGCTTGTTTCCAGGCTGAAATTGAGGAGTGACTAATCGATCAACTTTTGAATATAGATTAGTGAAATTTCCAATAACAGAATTAGCATTGGCCTCATTTATTGCATCGGTATAATTTACAGCTTTTCTTTTAGATAGATATGGGTAAATAAGGTTAGAAGGCTCTTGTTCAGGAATTCGATTGTAACTAGCATGTTCATTGCCATTTTTTATTCCAAAGTGCCTTTGGTCATTTTCCAATTTAAAGATAATTCTATCATGTGAAGGATTATAGTTCTGGAGAGAGGGATGTGTTCCACTAAAATAAAGTTCAATTCGGCCATTAGTTTTGCCGATAGTTATGTCATGTTTATTTAATACATGCCGTTGTAGTTGAAAGACCGTATTCAATATTGTCGACTTACCCGAATTATTGGCACCAATGAAAATATTAATCGACTCTGAAAAATTTGTCTTGGGTATACTTTGAAACCCTCTTACATTTTGCAATACTATGGATGTAATCTTCATGTCTTATAATTGCACTTAACGAACAGGTATTGCCGATGGGGGGGATTTTATATTCGTCAAGCCCCGAACCACAGTACAGCAGAATTACTGTTGCTGATTGCTTCAATGTCCAGCCCCACTATTGGCAATACCAATGTTGTGTGTAGTAATTTTATCTCTGGATTAAAAGATCATTATTCCTCTTTTTCATCGTTAAATATTTATGATAATACGGCGAAGATTTCAGCATGTAGCATCGTTCCTTAATTACAAAACCATCCAATTTATGTTCAACTGTATAGTCAGCAAGGTCAGAAATATTGTTTATGAATCCCTTTCCATTAAAGTTTAAAGAAGTATTGCATAAAACACC
>JAEUUM010000274.1 GCA_016787375.1 Saprospiraceae bacterium | reverse complement strand
TCAGCAAATAAACTATAAATAAAACTCCTCATAGCTAATTTATAATTATGTTCTTCGATTGGAGGAGTAAGTAGTTTTTCGATTAATGCTTTTTTTTCGGGTTGATTTTCAAACAAGGATAAGATTGTATTCTTGACCTCTTCTAGCCCTTCATTAGACAATCTTCCACATGCTCCCTTGGCATCCTTTGTCCAAACTATTTTATTGTTAAACAGATTTAGATGATTTATTTCTTCAAAATCATGATCCTCACACCCCAAATAAAAAATTGGAACAAATTTATGTTCAGGGAATTCAGTGTTCAGTTTTGAAGCAAGATTTATGGTTGATGAAATTTTATAAATAAAAAACGCAGGTCCTCCAAACAAACATGGCTGATGTGCAGATGTGACGCTATAACAATTATCTTGCTCTAAATCGCGAATAGACTGAATCACTGCAGAATGTTGTATATCTTTATGTTGTATTTTTATAGCATGGATAAATGATTTCCTGTTTTTGTAATTGGATTTTTTTTCTAAAATTGCCTCTTTGATACCATTTAAATCGCTTGAAAATGATTGATATTTTTGAAAAATTGGATCATTATGCAGATATTGTAGATCAAACTTTGAGATACCCGGCAAACCATCAAAAAGCGTTTTAGTAAGCTTCATCATAGAATTATTTTAAAAATTAGAATAAATAAAAAGTAAAAGTAACAAGCTTGGAGCACATAACCATAGAAGAATATTTCAAACCACATCGCACCAATTTACTAATTGATGTCAGATCACCCGGAGAATACAATCAGGGTCACATCCCCGGTGCGGTTAATTTGCCATTATTTACAGATGAAGAGCGAAAGCAAGTTGGTACAATTTACAAACAAGTATCTCCCGAGAAAGCTTTGTTAAAAGGATTGGATATTGTTGGGCCAAAAATGTCTTTATTTGTGAAAGAGATTAAAAAATACAGCCCAGATCAAGTAACAGTCCAATGCTGGAGAGGTGGAAAAAGAAGTCAAAGCGTTACATGGTTGTTAAACTTTGCCGGTATATCTGCCAATTATTTAAGTGGAGGATACAAGAGTTTCAGAAATTACATTTTGAATAACGTTTTAACTGATGACATAAAGCTGATTGTTTTAGGCGGAAAAACAGGTATTGGAAAAACAGAATTTCTTCAAAAGCTTAAAGATAGAGGAGAGCAAATAATTGATCTGGAGGCCTTAGCCAACCACAAAGGATCTGCATTTGGACATTTGGGAGAACCGACACAACCAAGCAACGAACAATATGAAAATATTTTAGCACAAGAAATAATTCAACTCGACAAAGAAAAAAGAATATGGGTAGAAAATGAAAGTAGAATGATTGGAAGTAATCCTGTACCTGCGTCATTATGGGTTAAAATGAAGAAAGCCCCGCTATTGAATATAGAGGTTGATCCTGAAATAAGATACCAAAATATTTTAAGAGACTATGGTCAATTTACGAAAGAAGAGCTGACACTTTGTTTTAAGAAAATAGAAAAAAAATTAGGCAGTCAAAATATGAAGGATGCAATTGATGCAATAAATATTAATGACTTGAAATCAGCTATTAATATAGCAACAAAATACTATGACAAAACATACGAATATAATCTGACGATAAATACTTCACCAAACAAACATTTCTTACTTTTGCCGGGTGACAATTTAGGAATAAAAACTTCATCCATAATAGATTATGCAAACAGATTCATACGATTCGATTAAACTAACTCAATATAGTCACGGTGCCGGTTGTGGGTGTAAAATCTCACCTAAGGTATTAGACCAGATATTGAATACCTCAGGCAGTATTCAAACAAATTTTCCAAACTTGTTGGTTGGTAATGTAGAAAAAGATGATGCAGCTGTTTATAGTCTTGGTGATGGAACAGCCATAATTAGCACCACAGATTTTTTTATGCCCATTGTGGATGACGCCATAGAATTTGGAAAAATTGCTTCAACGAATGCCATCAGCGACGTTTATGCAATGGGTGGAACACCCTTAATTGCTATTGCGATTTTAGGTTGGCCAATCGATAAATTGGCCCCTGATATTGCCGGAAAAGTAATCGAAGGTGCGAAAATGGTTTGCGCTGAAGCCGGTATTCCCCTGGCTGGAGGTCATAGCATAGATTGCCCGGAGCCTATCTTTGGATTAGCTGTTACTGGAAAAGTGGATATTAAAAACTTAAAGCAAAATGGAGGTAAAATTGATAATTGCCTTTTATATCTGACAAAGCCATTGGGTGTTGGTATATTGACTACTGCTGTAAAAAAAGGCAAAATCAGATCAAGTGATACAAGAATTGCACCAGAATCAATGTTAAAGCTTAATAAAATTGGTGCTAAATGTAGCTTATTGGATTGTGTTAAAGCAATGACTGACGTGACAGGATTTGGCTTACTTGGGCATCTATCAGAAATGTGTGAGGCAAGCAAAGTTTCAGCGAACATTTTTTTTGATCAAGTTCCATTGCTGAATAAGGAAGCCATTGAATACTATCTCAAAGAAAATTGCATTCCTGGTGGGACAAACAGAAATTTTGACTCGTACGGACATAAAATTTCAACTTTAACCCCTTCCCA
>JAEUUM010000267.1 GCA_016787375.1 Saprospiraceae bacterium | reverse complement strand
AGGATGCAAAAAAGATTTCCTCAACAGCAGGATAATTATTACAAGGCGGGTAATTTGCTTTATAATTACTGCCAAGATGTTTATATGCTTGATACATTGATTGTAAAACCTGATGAGCCGGAGCCTGATTTTAAGTTTGATGAGCCGGAGTCTTCAATGTTCGCTATGGCTTTTGATGAAAACAGCCTTCCAGACATAACAGATGGAATATATTCAGCACAGATAAGCAGCACTCCCAGACAAGACGGAGTTAAAATGTTTAAGGAATTTGTCAAACTGTCTAAAGATAGCAGCTTGAATTCAGAAGCGTTGAATAAGTCCGGTGATCTGTATTATTGGGCTGGTTCCAAATCCAGAGCTTTGGAATGCTATGCAGAGTCTAGTTCTTTTTTGCCTAACGATGCCGTTGTTCGAAATAAACTTGTAGATTTTTGTAATGATTTATATCAATTTGAGCAAGGCCTGTATAGCCTAAACTATTTAAGTAAAGAAAAACAACTTGACTACGAACATTTACTGTTGCTCATAAAATATAAGATTCATTCGGGTGAAACCAAAGACTTAGAGAGCTTGTTAAAACAGGCCATCAGTGCACAACCATTTCCTGGTGATAAGATAAAAGAACTCAAGGGCAAGTCACTGATGTTGAGTTCTAAATTCAAAGTTGCTTTGCCGGTTTATCTTGAATTATTAAAGACATCACCCAACGATAAAAATATAGAGTACACTATCTCAAGAATCTATGCCCAGCAGAATAAAGAAAAAGAAGCTCGTTTTTGGTTAAAAAAAGCAATTCAGCATGGATTTAATTATAGTTTTGTCTTGAAATATGATGAGGCATGGGCATCTATCAGGAAAAGAAGAGAGTGAAAAGCACATGGTACAAAATACCTCGACAATTAGTTTGATGAGATTTTGGTATTTTTTTTGGAATGGAATAATTAAACCTTGATTCCTATTTTAACAATAATTTACTATTCAGAAAAAACTTGTTAACTTAGCGATTAAGTACCTTATTAAAATTTAGGTTGAATATACTATGCTAAAGATGGGAAGGTTTCTGATACTTATTTTCGTATCAATATGTGGCTTAAGCAGTCATTTTTTCGCTCAGCAAAGCGGCGCCAGACCATTGACACCTAAAATGGCAAATCTTGATGTTGCCAAAATGTCTCCAAAAGTCAAATCAAAAGAATCAACAGCATTTAGTTTTGATCAAAATTTCCTCAATCAAATCAAATCGCCTGAAGTCACGGAAGCATACAAGCTGCTTGGCGCAGGAAAAATTGGTGATGCAATAGCCGAATTTCAAAAATACAAAGAAGAAAACTGGTTTGCTGCTTATGGATTAGCTTGTGCGTTTGATCAGCCCGGATTCAGAGATATTGCAATAAGTACCTTGAATGCTTCCCTTTCAAAAAATCCCGGCAACGCCTTTATGCTCTATAAACTTGGCGAACTCTATTTCAACGAAAAGGATTATTCCAATTCTGAGAAACAATTTATAACACTTGTAAATCTCGATAACAGCCGATCCGACGTTTGGTACGAATTGGGTTTTTTGTATATGATGCATGAAGACTTGCAGAATTTTGCAGAGTTTTGCTTCACCAAAGTTCAAATGTTAGACCCCAAAAATGCCAACGCACCCATTGAGTTAGCAAGGATTCATTCGCTTGAAGGCAACATCAAAACATCACTGAGAGACCTGGAGCAAGCCTTTAATAACGGATTTACAAATGAGACATTTATTGAGCAAGATCCTGATTTGATGAATGTGAAGTCGGTTCCGGAGTTTAACCAATTGATGAAAAAGTATTTCCAAAAATAGGAAAGGAATCGCTTACAACAGGATTTTTTGGCATATACCGGTTGAATTGATAACCAGTGCATGATTTTGGATATAATATAAAAGAATTCATCAGGTAAATCTTTATTATTTATGAGACGGCTGCTCTTCAGTATTTTTATATTGTGGTCTGTGAAACTCTACACTCAGGAAAGAGGCACTCAGCCGGTTGTTGATTATAAAATCAACCCAACGGGAAAAACCTACGCAGTGGTTGTCGCCATATCGGATTACTCAATTTACCGGAAATTAGAATACGCACACAGGGATGGTATGGCCTTTGCTGACTGGCTGCTGTCTCCGGGCGGAGAGGTTGCAGACAGGGCTGATTTAAAATTATTAATCAATGAACAAGCCACTCAAGCAGCAGTGGTGCAAGCCTTTGATTGGCTCAATGACAAGTGCAAGGAAGGTGACAGAGCATTTATTTATTTTGCAGGACATGGAGATGTAGAGAGCAAAAGTGCCAACGAACCAGGCTACCTGCTTTGTTATGATTCACCTGAAAGGTTGTTCGCAGGCGGTGGAGCCATTAGCTTAAATTCTTTACAGGAGTTGATTACTACATTGTCATTGAAGAATACAAAAGTAGTGGTTATATTGGATGCTTGTCATGCCGGGAAACTGGCCGGAGATGTTGTAAACGGAAGACAAAGAGCCGTCGAAAATATGATTTATTACATTCCTGACCCGAATGTGATAAAAATACTATCTTGTAAAGCCGAGCAAAATTCAAGAGAAGAGCCAAATCTGGGAGGTGGAAGAGGAATTTTTAGTTATTATCTCGTAAATGGATTAAAAGGTTTGGCAGATTTAAACAAAAACAATAAAATCACCATAGCAGAACTTGAAAGATACCTCGAGGACAATGTAATAAAAGCAACTGCTCCAATAAAACAAGAGCCAATACTCAGAAGTTCCGGGAGTAAAATGGATGTTTTTTCAAAAGTCAATCCTGAAACCAGAGATTCAATGATTTCGGGAAATCCTGAAAGTCCTTCTAAGTTCTCAATGATTAATCCTAGGGTTATCAACGATAATTATTTGTACGGAATTGACACATCTACCCGACCTGATTATCAAAGATTTAATGAACAACTTACAAAAAAAAGATTTTTTATACCCTCCGACAACTGTGCTGAATATTATTTCAACAAAATCATTAGTAAAATTGCGCCTGAAGAATTGAAAAATGAAATGATTAGAAATTATGCAGTTGCATTACAAGAACAAGCACAGCGCATTATAAATGATTTTATATCAGTTAAGGTTGATGAAATCTCAAAATCCGGTAAAAAAATTCTAGATGAGTACAAAGATTTGCCAACATATTTAGAAAGGGCATCTGCTTTACTTGGTGATGAACATTATTACTTTGGTTATTTGAAATCTAATCAATATTTGTTCGAAAGCCTTGTAATGATGGCTACAAAGGGTGGAATTGAATCCGAAAGTGATTCAGAGAAGCAATTAAACTTATTAAAAAAATCTTTGGTATTTAATCAAAAAAACCCATTGAGTTTATACTTCTTGAGCAGTTTGTTTGCCTCCCAATTTAATCAAAAGGACTCGTGCGAATTTTATTTCAGGAAATTGCTTGATGTAAATTCAACATGGGGCTTGCCCTATGCTAAGCATGCTTATGACCTTGCCAGATATTTTGAAGATTACGATGAGGCGTTACATACCATTTTGAAAGGCTGGACAATTGATTCTACCAATACCTATTTGATCAACGGTCTGGCTTCAGTGTATTTTTATCGTGGAGATTATTCGAAGGCCATTGATAAATACAAACGCTCCCTTAGCATTGATTCCAGTGATGCAATTGCCTGGGCTAGTCTGGCAACTTGTTACCAAGTAAACGGAGAAAATGAACTGGCAGAACAAACTTATGAAAAATCCATAAAACTGGATCCTGATCAGACAACCAGTTATAACAATTATGGATGGTATAGCTATCTCAAAAAAGATTTTCAACAGGCAGAAAAATTATTTTTGAAAGGTATATTGAACAATCCGAAAAATGCCAAATTGAGAGGCAGATTGTGCAGAGTGTATCTTGATCAGAAGAAATTTGGCAAGGTAGAAGCGCAGATAAAAGTACTGGAGGAATTAAATAAAGACGATTGGCGGGTACCATTTTATAGAGCATGCATCGAGGCTCTAAAAGGAAAAAATAATCAAGCCCTCAAATTATTAAAAGAATCTTTTGAAAAAAACTTTGATGATTACGATTCTATCGAAAAAACTGACTATTTTGTTGGTTTAAAGAAAGATGGTAGCCTAAAAAAGCTGCTGGATGAATATTTCGAAGAATGAAATATGAAACAATAAAACAAACACAACCATGAAAAATGCCGCCAATTATGCCTCTTTACTTATTATTGCTTTTGTCTTAACCTCTGGTTTGTCTTGTTTACCCTTAAAAAAACTCATCAAACCTTACAAGATAAAAGTTTCGGCAAAAGCAGGTTTTACGCTTGATAAACCATGGTACAAGATAAACGATAAAGCACTTCGTTACTTCCCCGAATCAAATGAGATTGATATAAATCCAAATGCAGGACGAATCATTATCGGCGCCCTTGGATGTGATACCATTACCTATACTGTTCAACCAGACAGGTGTTGGATTAGCTCCATTGAAGTTGTGCTCGGATGCGATACTTTGTTAAAAGGGTGTGTAAATGGTTCTGCCAAATTAAAAGGTACTGCAAGGAGACTTGATCAGACCCCAAGAGTTTTGTATAGTGACAGAAATTATACTGTTAGTTCCGGTTGGGCGCAAGTTAATTTGAGGAATTACTTTGAAGAGTGTTTTTTGCTTGATTCAGATGGTTTTGCAGCATTGGGATTAAGGTATAA
>JAEUUM010000258.1 GCA_016787375.1 Saprospiraceae bacterium | reverse complement strand
AGCAGGTGATAAGCTGATGCTAAAAAAGAATCGAACCATGGACGTCGGTGGTAAGATATTTGCAGGGTTTAGTACTTTTCTTGGTAAAAAATTCAGATTTGATTATGATAAGTTCCAAATAGAAATGGACACAATCAAATATTTTGATATGTTTATCCCGACCGGGGAAAAAGATAAAAATGGCATTCCCATTGCAAACCCAATTGCATCAAGAATTGAAAACACCTTTGGTATACTCAACATCGATGCACCATCCAACAAATCAGGTGTTCAAAATCTTCCTGCTTTTCCGAGTTTTCAATCCAAAGGTCCAGCTTTTGTTTTTTATGATAAGCTTGATATTTATGATGGCGTATACAAAAGAGATTCATTTTATTTTGAGTTAGATAAATTCAGTTTTCAAGGTCTTGACAACATTAAAGGAGAAAATATTAACTTCAAAGGAAAACTTTACTCGACGAAAATTTTCCCTATTTTTAATGAGACTATTTCGCTCCAGGAAGACCAAAGTTTAGGATTTCTTACTAAAACGCCTGCAGACGGATTTCCGGTCTACATTAAAAAAGGACTGTACAAAGGAAATATCCTTCTAAGTAATTCAGGTTTACAAGGAAAGGGAAATCTTAAATATCTGAAGAGTAATTTTGATTCTGATGATATTTTATTTAGACCCAAAATTTTAACTGCGAGTGCACAACAGTTTTTAATCGAAGAAGGTAAAGAAGGTGATGCTTTGTATCCTAAAGTAAATGGTCAAAATGTAAATATTGAATGGAGACCTTATCAAGACAGCATGTACATTCGAACAAAAGAAAAAGCATTTACAATGTTCAGGGAAGGGTTGCATACACTGAAAGGTTTGCTGATTTTAACTCCACAAGGACTAAAGGCCAATGGGCAACTTAACTGGGAACAAGGAATCGCCAATGCAAAGACCTTTAATTTCGGTTTATACAACGCATCATCAGATACAATGGATTTAAAAATTCGGGCTGTTGGTTCTGATGACCTGGCTTTTGACACAAGAAATATTAAAGGTTTACTTGACTTTGAAAATCAAAAAGGGAATTTTGTTGCAAATTCTGAGAAAATCAGCACAACAATGCCTTATAACAAATACTCAACCTCTATGAATGAGTTTGAGTGGGATATGAAAAATGAGACCATTACCTTTAAAGCAGATCCAAATAAGCCTGCATTGTTTCAATCATTTGCCGAAGATCAGGATAGTTTAAATTTCAGAGGAAAAACAGCATTTTATGACCTTAAGACAAACTTATTAAAAATAGGAGGGGTAGATGTTATCCAATCTTGTGATGCGTATATTTACCCTGAAACCGGGGATATTGAAATAAAAAAGGGTGGTGAAATGTCAACATTAACCAACGCAAGTATTCTGGCAGACACGATTACAAAATTTCATACAATTACCAAAGCAACAGTCAATGTAAAAGGTAAAAAACTGTATGACGCAAAAGGATACTACCAATATAACATTAAAGACAAAGAAC
>JAEUUM010000215.1 GCA_016787375.1 Saprospiraceae bacterium | reverse complement strand
GCTGCGTTGGAAGTAATATTATCAAGCTTGTCATAACCTTTATATGACAACAAAAAAATGGCCACAGCGCACAGAATTCCAACAAACACATCACCCATGATTGTGTAATAATAATGACTCACCGATGCTTGAATGTGATCACAATTACCAAATAAAAGCGATCCAATCCATAAAATCGCAGGTAATGAAATACCAAGTATGCCAATCGCTTTTCGCAATGTCAAATATGAGATAATCAATGGTTGATCATGAGGATTTTTTAATTCTTCCATATTGTTATAATTAGCTTAAAATTAGTAAAGAATTTTAATAAGAATGTGGTTTGAAAGCCCGAACTTTATTGCGTCATCTCAAATAATATAAATCTAATGTCTTTTTGAATAAATTATAATATGAGTGGAGTAGATATTTTTAATTCAACTGTAAACTTGGGAGATTCTGAAGATGCACTTGAAACAAATGCTGCAGAATTTGATAAAGTAATAGAAAGTAGAAGAAGTGTCAGAATATATACAGATGATGAAATTCCGGAAGCAATCATGAAAAAGTGCTTGCATCAGGCCCTGTTGGCTCCAAATAGCAGTAATCTTCAACCTTGGCAGTTTTTCTGGGTTAGAGATATCAATAAGAAAAATAAGCTTGTAGAATACTGCTTATCTCAACCATCAGCAAAAACAGCAAAAGAGTTAGTCGTTGCTGTAGCAAGACCTGATTTTTGGAAGCAAAACAGAGAGCAGATGCTCAGAATTATTGAGAAAAAAGACCCAGCTCAAGTAAAAGCTGTATTGCAGTATTATCAAAAAATTGTTCCACTCGTTTATAATCAAGGGTTTTTGGAACTCTTTGGTTTGCTTAAGAGACTGATTGTGTTTTTTAGAGCATTGAAAATTCCTACTCCAAGAGGACCAGTAAACAGAAGTGGTATGTTAATTTGGGCTCATAAATCCACTGCCCTGGCTTGTCAGAATTTCATGCTCGCTATGAGAGCCAATGGTTTTGATAGTTGTCCGATGGAAGGTATGGACCCTGTGAGAATCAAAAAATTGCTCGAACTGCCTTCTGAAGCCGATATTTGCATGGTCATCAGTGCCGGTAAAAGGGCAAAAAATGGAGTTTATGGCAGCCAAATACGATTTAACGAAGATCAGTTTATTAAAATTGTTTAACTCCGGTTCTCTCTTTATTACATTATTTCCGTAACCTGTTATGTTGTGAATTGTTGAGAAGATAAACTACCTGCTTTGGTGTTAGTTCTCTGATACAGTGACAATCCATGGTTTTTCTGCAATCGCTACAATTTTTATTTAAAACCAGGAATTCAGCATTTTTGCCAATCGGCTTCCACCTGCCCGGATGAATTGGTTTCATCGGTGCAAACAGACCTATTGCATGTTTACCCAATGCAGATGCAATATGCAAAGGCCCCGTACTTGCCGCGACCAAAGCATCACAAGCATTAATAAACGAAATAAATTCACTCAAATTCATTTTTCCTGTGATATCAATTACCTCAGGATGATCATTTAAAAGAGTGGTTAAGGCTAGCCCCTCTTCTTTTGTTCCACTTATAAAGATGTTGAATCTTTCTTTGGGCAGCAAAGTAACGAGATGTGAAAAATTTTCAAGACCCCACTCCCTCGCACTGCCTTTAGATTTAGGGTGTAAAATTAAGTTGATTTTGTGTTCATCAATTAATTGAATCCACTTCTGCGATAAGGTTTGTACATTCGTAAAGCCGTAATAGTCAGATAATTCTGAGATTGAAACTTCGGTACGAATGCCTGTGAAACCGAGAAGTTTAATGTTTAGCTGAGCTTCATGAAGACTGGAATTTTTTCGAGATAATCGAATCAGAAGATTGCAAGTCAGCCAGTGAAATATACGATTGGTGGTTCCAATACACAGTTTAATGTTTATTTTCTTTGCCCATACAGCAATTTCTTTTACCGGAAAAACGTGTAAAATAATATCAGCTGTAAGTTTTGAAACTGCCTCCTTGTTGTCCCAACTCACAAACTCGTCAACATACATTGACATAACCACAACCTCCTTTGTATAATTTCGTCCAAGAAAGATTATGTAACAATCCGGATAATACTTTTTTATAAGTCCTGCCATTGGCAGCGTTAATACAACGTCTCCTATGCTGTCAGTGCGACTTATGATCAGCGATTTTCCATTTAAATTTTGCTTATTTTCCGGCATTCAAAAGCATGAGTTTTCTGTATTTTAAGTAAACAGCGTTAGCAGAAATAATTGCAATGTTTAAACCTGCCAAACCATCCAAAAAGCCCAACTTGAAAAAATAGCCTTTGATGAACTTATGAATAGTGGAGAGCAAAATTTTTATCCAACCTGCATTTT
>JAEUUM010000175.1 GCA_016787375.1 Saprospiraceae bacterium | reverse complement strand
AAATCAGCCATATTCTTTGCAACACATTGACCAATTATTATTGCTTCTCCCCTGCCAAGGGGATTAGAGACATTAAGTATCATCTGAGATTGAAAGTTGCGAAAATTTGCATCACCACTACTTACAAATTGTCCAAACTGATCAACAAGGAAGAAATTAAACTCGATATTTGAATTTACGGACTGGCTCTTCAATGATTTGATCTCGAATCCTATGGCAAACTTGGTGTTGGGAATGGCTACTGATTCAGTGATTCTGTCTTGGGTAGCATTTGCATCTTCCAGTTTACTATTGGCAACTGTATTTTTATTGGTTACCGATTTGTTATTTCCTTCAGATGGTTTTTTAAAAATATTCAGAATTAGCGCCTTTCTTAAACCCTTTCCGGATTTCCCGTCCGCATATACCAACTCACCTTCAAGATTAATAAATTCACCGGGTTTATCAATCGCAAAAGTTAATTCTTTGGCATTGAATTGACCATTGGCTATCTCCACTTCGACAAATTTTGGCATTTTCCTTGGATTTACCTGTAACATCAATCGCTTTCCGTTATCAACTTTTGGAATTTCAACTCTGTTATTAACAATCTTGTATTCCGGTACTGAAAATCCGCTGGTAGATTTCGGATCAGGAAAAACCCGGACCACTTCAATCGACCCCTTGGTTATATCTGTGGCATTATCAACCATAAACACAAGTTTTTCAGTTTGGCTGAAGAGAACTGATGAACAAAGTGCAAGGAAACTAAATGCGAATAATTTTAGATTTTTTTTCATGATTTATAAATTTAATATTTGATTTACATTAAATGAGTTGTTTTTTTAGTCTTCACAATTGCTAAAGCTAATGCCTGTAAAATTGACCCTGTCTCTGAACACCGGCGCATGTGTCGAATCAGGATTAAGAGTTTATTTTTGTTGATAAATATAGAAATATTTTATTTTAGGGCCTAATAATCTCTGGTATTATTCGTTTCGTCGGTTTCTGTAACGTTTTGAAAGGCGTCAATTACAATGGTGAACTTAGATGGGTCATTCCAGATATATGGTTCCATCATTCTAAGATCAGCCTCACTTCTGATCGCTTTTTGGAATACAAAAACATCCTGATTGGGATTGCAAGTTAAACTTCTGAACAAGCGCTTTGTGGATTTGGGTCTTTCATAAGTAAAAAGTCTTTCTTCTCCTGAACCAAGACCATTCAGGGTTTGGCTTTGAAGTATGGTTTCGCCATCTTTCAATTGTATTGTGAAAGAGGATGATGTTGCAATGCCTGTATTTTTAACTCCCCACTTTATATTTGGCCATGTGACATCCTGAAATACGACAGGATTACTGGATGTCGGTGCTGGAATTTGTGCCCTAATTATATCAAGAGTTGTATTATTAGTACTGACTTTAACAACATTATTTCCTGCACACTGACCGGATACCTCTCCATATTTTCTGTTTAATCCTGCATCAACCAGCTCAGGCAAAGGGGTTAAGGCTGTTGTTGAAGTTATTATCCTGTAAAAAGAATTGTTTATGGTAGAGGTGGTAAAAACATTTTTATCAGGACAAGTCAGACCATTTATTTCTGAAATAAAATGAAATTCCTCAATGGGTGTTCCCAAATAGGTGGATGCTCTTTTAAAAACTACCTCAAAAGCTACCCCTTTTACACTACCCGACCCAACAATTCCCGGTAATCTGATTGCCTTGTCAAAGTAAAAATTTTTATGAATGTTTGGATTTGGATCAATTCTGAGATTGTCAAGATTGATTCAATAAACCAACAGTTTGTAAGATTTTCCTTCAATTAATTCACTGTGAGGTACTCCGACTCCATTCATCTCCGTTAAATAACAATTGTAATGATCTGGTGTAGGTAGTACACTTAGGGAAAACTCAAAAGTTTGAGTTTTAACACCCATTATACTTCCAAACAGCTTAACTTTTATTGGCGAACTGGTTGCATTATAAGCTTTAATGCTCAGCCGTATCCCTGTTTCACAGGAATTTGCTGCCAATGAGCCCCTTTTGTTTATAATTTCATCTGAGACCCTAATTTGAACCGGAGCATCATTAGAGAAACCGGCTATATCATTACAAGTAATTGATTCAACCAGATCTGCATATCGCCCATAAACCCATATTTCAGTTTCACCAATCGGCAAATTCAAT
>JAEUUM010000154.1 GCA_016787375.1 Saprospiraceae bacterium | reverse complement strand
CATCAGCATAAATCCTAAAAACAGAAAAATCAGCCTGATGTCTCGGCCAGACCCAATTATCAGTGTCAGCCCCATATTTACCAAGGCTCTCAGGTGGTGCACCAACCATTCTTACGTCTTTGTAGGTGATGCTTACGAAAGCAAAATATTGATTACCTGCAAAGAATGGCTTGATGCTCACTTCTTCATAAGATTGACGGTTGATTGATTTGAGTGTTTGATCAATGTTTTTGTCGATTTTTGATTGGCGTTCTTTTTCGTCCATTTCATCTGTTATACCTGCCATTACAGATTTAGTCACATCTTCAATTCTTGAAATAAACGTCACCGTCAGACCTGCACATGGCAGCTCTTCCGACATGTTTTTTGCCCAGAATCCGTCCTTTATGTAGTTGTGTTCGAGTGTTGAATGACTTTGTATTTGTCCAAAACCGCAGTGGTGATTGGTGAAAAGTAATCCTTTGGCAGAGACAACTGTAGCTGTGCAGCCCCCACCGAACTGAACAATGGCATCTTTTAGCGATCCTTTATTGACACTATAAATGTCTTCAGCTTTAAGTTTCATTCCTGCTGCACGCATTTCCTTTTCATTTAGCTGTTTCAGGAAAATTGGCAACCACATACCTTCATCTGCAAAACAGGAAAGCTTTAATAAAAAGCATAGTATAACTGCAACTAAAGTTCTTTTCATTTATGATATTTTCTGTAAAAATATTTATTTGAACCCAATTAGCCTAAGTAAACCCAAAATTATAGACAAAAAAAAGACCCACCGGATACCGGCAGGTCTTTTTTATATTACGTTCTTTAAAATTACTTAGCCATTGCAGTGTCAGCAGCAGCAGGAGCAGCAGCAGCTGCAGCAGTGTCAACAGCAGGAGCAGCAGCTTCAGTTGCAGGAGCTTCAGTAGTTGTAGCTTCAGTAGCTTCGCTTTTGCAAGCAACGAAAGAAACAGTTACAGCGAAAAGAACGATAAGAGATTTGATGATTTTCATTTTAAAGAGATTTGATGTGTTAAAAATATTTTTGTTTAATTGTTAACTAATGAACAGTTTCATTCAATTAACACCACAAAGATATTGTGATGTGTTAGTTTATCGATTAAACGATTTTGTAATATTTCATAATAAGTTGTTAATGATTTTATTAGAATGGTTATCAGTATATTACATAGATTTTTAAATGTAATTTGGTTGATTTTTTATATCCTTTTTTATAAAAATTCATTTAAGTTGTTTGTTTAGGATCGAAATTGTTCCGCCAGTTCTTTGGCTTGGTTTAAATGACGCTCCTCGTGGGTGAGCAAAATTTGAATTGCATCGCCAATTGTATAAATTATATTTTTGTTGGCAGGACTATGAATCACAATATTTTGGTCTACTTCAGACTCAAGTTTTGAAATCCATGTTTTGAGCTCTGTTTGATGCAATTCAAATCTTTTGAGTATGTCATCCTCAAAATGAAATAGTTTTGGTACCCATATAGAAATGGTTTTCATTTTCTTCTTTCTGTCCGGAAGCACAGCTTTCAGAATTAGTTTACCAAATAAATTTGGGATAAATTTTATTTTGCTTAACCACGAAGTTTTGTAGTGGCCTGATTTTATGTCTTCAAATGTTTTAAAATAGCTGCTGTTTATTACAATAATATGCTCTATGTTTTCGGCAATGCTCCAGGTTTCATCGTTGGGTTTTATAAAAAGTTGTTCAATTGATAAAGATGAAAATTCAGACTTAAATTCTGCAGTGAGACGATCTATTTGTGAATTATAATTCTTGATTTTGGACATATTTTAAGAATGATTTTTAATATTTACAAAATGCTAAAATACAATAATAGTGATTTTAATCGAAATGCTTTACAACCAAAATAATCGCTGCGAAGTGCTTTTTGCGAGGCTTGTTTAGCCTGGTTCGACATTTTTTTGAAATTTCAGGTTTTTATTTCATTTAAGCTAAAGCCAAAACCCCGTAGACTATCAAAAATTTGGTTTCCTGATTAAATATATTTCAGCTAATTTTGCAGCATGAAAGCCAACAATATAGAAGTATATAAGTCAATTATACAGGAAAGTATCCGTGTTAAACAAAGTATTTTTGAAGACTCTGATTTTTTGGATGAAATTGAAAAAGTGATCATCCTGGTAACTCAGGCATTCACGGACGGTAAAAAGGTGCTTTTTTGTGGAAATGGTGGTTCGGCAGCAGATGCCCAGCACCTTGCAGCTGAGTTTTCCGGAAGATTTTACAAAAACAGACCTCCTTTATATTCCGAGGCTTTGCACGTCAATTCATCTTATGTGACTGCCGTTGCGAATGATTTTAGCTATGATGAAATATATGCCAGAATGATACAAGCAATGGGTTCTAAAGGTGATGTACTATTCGCTATTTCTACAAGTGGAAGTTCACCAAACATTACCAGAGCCATTGAAGAAGCAAAACTGAAAGGCATGGTCGTTGTGGGAATGACAGGAGCAAAAGGTGGAAAAATGAATGAGATGTGCGATTATATTTTCAGAGTTCCTTCAGTTGATACTCCCAGAATTCAAGAATCACACATCATGATAGGCCACATTATTTGTTATCAGGTTGAGCAGAATTTATTCAATGATTGATATTGAAAGCTATGCGGGCTGGACGCTGTTTCTGGATAGAGATGGTGTTATTAATCAGCGGATTCCAGGAGAATACGTAAAACGAATAGATGAATTTGTATTTGTCCCCGGCACGCTTCAGTCTATTGCTAAATTTGCAGGCATATTCAAATTTATTTTTGTTGCGACCAATCAGCAAGGTATAGGCAAAGGAATAATGGATGAACTCGATCTGGGCATTATTCACGATTATATGGTCCATGAAATACAAAAAGCAGGAGGGCGGATCGACAAAGTTTATTTTTGTCCGGGACTGGCAACAGATAAACCTTTGTGCCGAAAACCTCAGATTGGGATGGCGATTCAGGCCAAAGCAGATTTTCCGGATATTGATTTTGCAAAATGCCTCATGATTGGAGATTCGGTTTCAGATATTCAATTCGGACTAAATGCCGGTATGGAGGCATTATACATCCAACATGCTGATCATCCGCCCATTGATCTGCCACACAATACTCCTGTGTATAATTCTCTTGCTGAAATAGCAGGAATTATAGATTAAACCCAAATTCAATGTCTAACGCTGAATTTGGGTTTAATATGAGAAACCTACATTAGGGATCAACATCAATGCTAAATCGCACATTGGACCATCCGGTTTGAGATTGGGTTTCAAAGATTAATTTTAAGAGGTCGGTTTTTACTGATTTTATGAGTTCCTGCTTTCTTTCAAGTTTTATCCAGACTTCTCTGATAAATAAATTTCGGACCCTTGCTATTGGCGGCTCGACCGGACCTTTGATCCGGTTGCCGAACTTAGAAGTTAATTTTGTAGTCAAATACTTTGCTGATTTATCTGCAACTCCATAGTCTTTGTGGCGAATGGTTATGTGTATGATTTTACAAAATGGTGGGTAGAAGAATTTTTGCCTTTCCTCAATTTCAGTTTCAAAAAATCCTTCAAAATCATATTCGATGATTTTTTTTAATAAGGGATGTCCAGGATGATATGTCTGTAAAACCACCTTACCTTGATCGTTTTTTCTTCCTGCACGTCCTGCAACCTGAGTAACCAGTTGAAATGCCCGCTCCTGACATCGGAAATCCGGAAAACGGTATAATTGATCAAAATTTATGATTCCAACTACACCAATATGGTCAAAATCTAGACCTTTGGTAATCATCTGAGTACCGACAAGGATATCGATTTTTTGATCTTCAAAATCAGTCAGAATTTTCTGAATACCGTCTTTTTTTCTTGCTACATCCATATCAAGCCTACTGATTTTGGCATCCGGCAGGTAATTGGATATTTCATCTTCTATTCGCTCCGTTCCTATTCCTTTAACCTCAAGAGAAGGGTGACCACATGCAGGGCATTCTTCAGGCAGTTTGGTAGAATAGCCACAATAATGGCATCTCATGGTTTTTGAAAACTTATGAAATGTTAGGTGTACATCACAATTGGGGCATTCCATTGACCAATCGCAGTTGGGACATTCAATTATGGGAGCGTATCCTCGCCGGTTTTGAAATAATATGGCTTGCTTTTTATTGTAGAGATTTTCGGTTAGAATTTCAATTAATTTTTCAGAAAAATGGGCTTGCAGTTTCCTCTTTTTTGATTCGGCAGTCAAATCTACAATCAAGAATTCCGGCATGAGAATTCCACCAAATCTCTCATTCAGTTTAATACAGGCATATTTTTTGTCAACCGCATTTTTGTAGGTTTCTACAGATGGAGTAGCCGACCCCAATATGGTTTTTGCTCCGTGAAGTTTGGCTAGGAAAATAGCGGCATCCCTGCCCTGATATCTTGGTGAAGGATCATTTTGTTTATATGATGGATCATGTTCTTCATCAATAACTATGCATTTAAGGTTTGTAAATGGCAAAAATATCCCTGATCTTGCACTCAAAATGACTCCCTTCCCGGTAAGTACAGCATTCCATACTTCGACCCGCTCCTGATTG
>JAEUUM010000077.1 GCA_016787375.1 Saprospiraceae bacterium | reverse complement strand
TATTGTGGCTAACGTTGGTTTTGCATTAGTAGGACGACAGTGCGAATGGATACATTTGATCAAGTTAAAAACTCTGATGCTGGCAGTCAGTTTTAGCTTACTAAAGCCCAGCAAATTCACAAAGCCTCAAAATGTTATATTTGAGAATATTTAGAAAAGATACTTTTTAATACTGCCACATGTTACAATTAATCGGACTCATTTTAATTTCTTGGCTGATCATTTGGTTATTTACAAAAGCTAACTTTTCTGTTTTGGGCTTGACACCCACCACAGAAAGGCTTAAATATTTTGCGATTCTGTTCATTGTTTCCGGCATTCTATCATCGACTACTTTTATTTTAAGAATGTATTTTGCTGAAGAAAAATATATCTTAACCTCGAAATTGACATTAGATTCGATTTTATTGGAAACTTGGTATCAGTTCAGAACTGTTATGACAGAAGAATTGATTTGCAGAGGAGCTTTACTTTACATTTTAATAAAAAAAATAGGGCAGACAAAAGCTATTATTATTAGTTCTGTCTTCTTTGCGGTTTTGCATTGGATAAATGGAGGTGTTTGGGGCAATTTAATACAAATGACTATTGTCTTCTTGTTTACATTCGCTATGGGACTTCTTTTGGCTTTTTCTTATGCAAAGACTTTTTCGTTACTTATACCCTTTGCTATTCATTTTGGCTGGAACTTAATGCAAAACTATATTTTCCCAGACACTGCCAACGGTAATCATATTTTTATACTCGCAACACCCCCGCCTGAAGTAACTATTTCTTATTTGGCATTTTTCACGATGCTATTACTCCCCAAAATATCTATATTAATTGTCGACTATTTAATCATAAATAAACATATACAAGTTCAAATACCGTAAAGACAAATGTCAGTACATATCAATTAATTCCCACAATAGGCTGATAATTTAAATATGCCGGCGAGGGTATATCAAAATTTTTTAAAATAGAAGGTACTAAGGCAGTGGAAGGAATTTGCGTAATTTCTGTTTTAACTTTTTTATCCTGCGGATCGTAAATCACTAATATGCCTTCGGGAATATGATAAGCATTGGTACCTGAGTGATCATCAATTTCCATATTTGCTAACCCGGTTTCATCAAATGAATAATTTGTACCATCAAATTGAATCACTTTTTCCTTGAGGTTTTTTTGTCCTAAATCAAAAGAAAAAAATCCATTCTCCTTTTGCCTGAATTCAAGCGGTCGACCGGCAATAGTAATGCGATTCAATTGATTGGCAAAGTACTCAACCTTTTCGGGTACAATTGTAACATTGTATCGAGGGAACATAGATGGCAAAAGTTTCCATTGCGATGAATTCATATTTAGAAACTCAAAAAATTTTGCTTCGTTGCTCATCTGCAATTGCGAATCTAGCAACTCGGCAACAGTCGAAGCCTGACCCATACTACTCGCTACAACAATTTTATAATCAGGATTTTCGTTTGCAAAGGTCACCATCTCACTAAAAAATTTATCAAACTTGTTCATAGTGAAATCAATTTCATTCTTATACGTCTCAACCCAATCCTTAGCTAAATCAAAATGTTCATAATCGCCTGGAAATGTTGCCGCCCAATACCGATGCATTGATGATGCTACGTGGTTGCTAAAGAAAGTAACAAATTGTGGTTTACTTTTTCGCATCTGCTTCATAAACACATCAAATGCCAACATCACCTGAAATGAGCGTCTGCGGGTTCGAACCCACGGGCGTTTGAGCTCATCGAGCAATTGCTTGCCGAGTTCGAAAAAAGTATTTATTTTAAGTCCAAGTTGCGGCACCTGCATCAACATTTGACTACCAGTTTTTATATTGATGCCTCCGCTTACATTACGTACTGACTCGCGAGACATTGATAAATTAAAATCTTGAAATGGTTCTATAAATTCGGGATGTGCAGTTTTATCAACCGCAAAAGCATCTGGCACATAAAAAACATATTTTCGAAAATCTGAAGGTGCAGGTGATGAATGCAAAGAACCAAGAACGCCAGTTTTTATACCCCTTTTCTGCAGTATTTGCCATATTGGAGGATATTCTTTATTTACCTGTTCGATGTTTTGGTTTAAATCGCCAATGCCGTGTTTTGTGTTATCAACACCACGGTGAAAGGTTCCCCAAGTAATCCAAGGCGACAGATATCCTTGATCGGGAGTCACTGTTTCATATTTAAAACACTGCAACAGCAATTTCACAAAATACTTTCAGGGTATTTGTCACAATAATATTTTACTACTCGCCACGGTACCTCGTTAAGTTCAAATAATATTATTTTTCTCATTATTTGTTAAGCTAGTTCATTTTCTGCTTTTATTCTATACGAAAACTACAAGGCAATTGAAGTTATTGATTACACAATTTTGATATTAATAGTTGCAAATAAATGGAATATTTAATGATAAATCAAATGCAATAGCCTGAGCATGAGTATCGCAATCTTGGTTTTCAACGATGTGAAGGTGTGGAATTGGTTCATACAATTTGTAAATTGCTTCAGCAAGATTTCATACTTGCCACAACATTAATATTCGCATTTCAATAAATAAGTTTTACCGCAAAATAGTCGGCACATTCAACGAACCAATTTTCGTTTACTTTTTCTTCTTTAACCTTTGAATAGTAAGTGCTAAACCATATATTTGTTTTATAAGAATTTTAGGAATTTAACGTAAAACCCTATCAATGACCAACGGCCTGGTTCAATATTCCTTTTAGTTGCGGTAAGTTTAAAATAGCGCCTATCATGAAAAAAATAATCTTTATATCTACTGTCCTTGCATTTTATATAAGTAAAAATCAAGCACAGACTGTAACCGATTATGACGGCAATGTTTATAACACAGTAACTATAGGAACCCAGGTTTGGACGAAAGAAAACTTAAATGTAAAGCACTATCGCAATGGTGATGAAATACCCGAGGTTCAAGATTCTATATCATGGGTTAGTCAAACCAAAGGTGCATGGTGTTATAATGAGAATAACCCCGCCAATGGTCCTGATTATGGTAGGCTTTATAATTGGTATGCAGCCAATGATTCTCGTAACATCGCCCCCGTTGGCTGGCATATCCCCACCGATGATGAATGGAAAACTTTAGAGATATTTCTGGGGATGTCTCCGGCCATTGCAGACTTGGATCAATATAGAGGCACAAAAGAGGGCAATGCGTTAAAAGAACCTGGAACCAATACCCATTGGACTTTGGACTGCTGCCCTGGACATAGCCCAAACGCAGGTACAAATTCAAGCGGTTTCACAGCGCTTGGGAGCGGTTTTCGGTGGTATCTTAATGCTAATGCTCCTTATAAATCATTCTCGCCTCCAACCGGTAATGCCCAATTTTGGACTTCAACTGCTCCAAATGACTCAACCGCAT
>JAEUUM010000062.1 GCA_016787375.1 Saprospiraceae bacterium | reverse complement strand
CAATCATTGAAAAATGTTCTTTTGAAGCGTCTAAAGGCTCTGGTGGGAAATGGGAGCATACGCAGTTTATCAAAATTATTGATAAAGAAGTGCCAGTATTGACTGTACCTTCAGATGTGACAGTACAGATTTTTGACAATTCATGCTCTAAATTTGTTTCCCTTTCCCCAGTTGTAGTTTCTGACTGTGACCCAGACCCATTAATTTCAAACAGCAAAACAAATAAATCTAATAACTTATCGGCCAATTATCAGGTTGGCGTAAACAAAGTAGAAGTGACTGCTGCTGACCACTGTGGAAATGGTGTTACTAAAATAGTTACAATCACAGTCCTTGATGGAGTTCCACCCCAAGTGCACTGTAAACAAAACTTAACCATTAACCTCGCCAATCTTGACAATCAAAATGAAATGACCATTTTACCTTCGATGATTTCAAATGGGTTTTCTGATAATTGTACACCTGATTTTTTAATACAAACTTCTGTTACACCTCAAAAGATTTCTTGCAAAGACATAGGGAACAAAATGGTTTTTTTGACGGCAACAGATCAATCCGGGAATTCGGCTGTTTGTTCAACTGAAATAAATGTAACAGACCTAAACGGACTTTGTAATCAACCGGTTTTTAAAATCTCCGGTAATTTAAAAACACCGAATGGTATTCCCATTACCAAAGCAGATTTGCAATTAACGGGTGGTGTTACATCTATTTTACAAAACAATGCCGACGGAAGCTATACTTTTGATAATCTGACCAAGGGGGCTGATTATAAGTTGGCAGCCGGAAAAAATATTGTGCCTTTAAACGGAGTGACAACTTTTGATCTTTTACTTCTCAATGAACATATTCTGGGAAAAAAATTGCTTGACTCGCCATATAAATATGTTGCAGCAGACGTGAATCAAAATAATTTTATCACTACTGCTGATTACGTGATTCTTAAAAAACTTCTGTTATTGGATCTTGATAGTTTTCCAAATAATACTTCATGGCGTTTCATACCTCAAAGTTATAAGTTTGTCAATTATCATCCAATTTTGCCTTTATACCCGGAAGAAATTTTTATTAATAATCTCCAACAAGATTACATTGGGGCGGATTTTGTTGGTGTGAAGCTGGGTGACTTAAATTTTAGCAACAACCCCAACCAACTTGCTGAAAATGAGAAGAGAAATTCTGATATCATAAGTCTCCGGATCTGCCCTAATATCTCGAATTTACACGAGAATCATGTGTTTCCTGTGATTATTCAATCTGAAAATAGTTTAAAGGGAATTCAATTTGAGTTGAATGCGCAAGACCTTAATAATAATAAAATTGAAATAAGATGGCCGGAGAACTCAAAGTGTTCCGAAAATGATGTTAAAATTGATGAGTTGGGCCAGGATTTTAACCTTCGATTGAGTTGGGTCAGTACAAAAGATGACTTGATTTCAAATGGTGACACACTCTTTTACTTCGTCTGCTCAGGCCCAAACGTAAATGGTTTAATAGAAACTCTGCATTTCGTCAATGAGAGATTAAAAGCGGAAGCTTATGATGATGAGTATGCGACCCATGATGCAGAATTGATCAAAGATGTTATTAAAAATGAAGTACCAGATGAGATACAAGTTGAAATTTATCCGAATCCTGTAAACACTAATCTGAATATTCTAATCCAGAGTAAATTCGAGAT
>JAEUUM010000055.1 GCA_016787375.1 Saprospiraceae bacterium | reverse complement strand
CTTCTGATACAGAGGTAGCTGTGATTGAAATGGGAGCGAACCATCAGGGAGAAATTATGGAACTCTGCCGCATCGCAGAACCAACATGTGGATTGATTACCAACATCGGAAAGGCACATTTGGAAGGATTTGGTGGGGTTGAAGGTGTAAAAAAGGGAAAATCTGAACTTTTTCAATTTTTAAACACAAATGGAGGCTTAATGTTTGTGAATGCAGACGAACCTGAAATTTTAGAAGTTGCGGATAAATTTCAAAAGAAAATTATTTACAAAAGAGGATTTGACCAGCCAATTGAATATTTCTCGAGCCATGTTGATGTTGAAAGCGAGGATGTTTTTCTAAATGTTAGTTTTAATTCTACCGGTTATGGTCGAATAACAATTAAAACGCATTTAATCGGTACTTATAATTTTAATAATTTAATGGCCTCGATTGTTGTTGGTCAATATTTTAAAGTACCGGACGAGCTTATTAAGCGTTCACTAGAAAATTACATCCCTACAAATAATCGATCTCAAATAGTTGAATTTGCGGATCACAAAATCGTTCTTGATGCATACAATGCCAATCCTTCAAGTATGGTGCAGGCCTTGTCAAATTTTAAGAAATTACCCGATACAAAAAAAATAGTCATTCTTGGTGATATGTTTGAATTAGGTGAGTACAGTGCAAGAGAACATCAAGAAATAGCAGATTTCGCCACTGACGGTTCATTTCAACTTGTTGTTTTGATTGGTGGGGAATTTTTAAGGACAGAAGTTAGAGATGATGTTTTGAGATTTACAGATGTAAATGAAGCCCTTATTTGGTATAAATCTCTCAAAAAGGAGAACACAAGTATTTTGATTAAAGGTTCCCGAGGCATGAAGCTTGAACGCTTGGTTTCTTAGCGATTTTTTTGCAGCACATGAAACAATCTGTCTGGTAGTTCACCTTTTGAAGCTAATACATAATCTTGGTGAGCACATGGTATCAATGCATGCCGGTCATTGTTGGCGAATTCTTCACCAGGAATTTGCATCCACCATCTTCCTGATAACTTACTCTTCCAGAATTTTAAAGGGTACCCTCCCGATTTTTGCTCAATAATATATGATTGAAGTCCTTTGATTGAAATAGGAAACTCATTCAGACGGTGATAAAATCCATCAATGATATACCAAACCATTTGAGCAATTAACTGAGCAGTTTGGCCATTGGTGTCATGTTTTGATGAATAACCAAAAAGTCCGGCAGATGTGAGTTTGTCACTGAATCCTGCAAATCTGCACAATTGACAAGCTTCAAAACCAGTTAACCCGTTAGGTGAGGCGTCCAAAACAGCTGAAGCTTCTGATGATTTTATCACACCCAAATTAAGCAACATGATATCGGCATCTCTGATGATGGGCTCAGATTCGTTTAAGTTGTTAGTCAAATTACCCAAGCGGACTTGATCCACAAAAAAGCTATTTACAAAATCGAGTGTTTGGGGATCGGTGAAATGAATTTGATAACCTAAAATACTTGGCATTATATATGACCTTATGCCTTCCTCAACCAATTTGTTTACGTAATTTTTTTTGTTTTTTGATTTTGAGTATCGCACTTTTTCGTCAACAATCAATAATTTCAGCCATTCACCAAAGGTTTTATATGAAACAAACATTGATTCGCTTAAACTTTCGTCCTGTGCAATAACTATCGGGAAGATGCCGCTTGCCAACAGCTCTTTGATAACGGGTGTGAGGCACTCTGTGCTGTTTTTGCGCAATGAGCCCAGGTCAGCGATTTTTAAATCTGGAAAATGATTAAACAATTGATAGAATGATTTCCGCCAATGAATATTACCAGCATGTTTATCGCTTATTATTGCGATTTTAATATTCTCAAGTGAATAATTATCAGAACCATTGATTAAAATGCTTTTGCCAATAGACCTTGTCGGACTGTCGATTAATAATTTTGGATCAACTCCCTCTATCCAGTTTTCAAGCATATTTTTATACTTAGATAAGTCACAATATTAATCATGATTTTAGATTTGGCAAAATTTGGTTTTAATTTGGAGTAAAATAGTCCGTATTAAGAAGTAATTTTGAAGCTTAAAGTGCAAAAAAGGAAATTATGAGTGAAATGTTGGAAAAATATAAGAACAAAAAGCCGGAAATTATTTTCGAATGGAACGATGAATTGACGGATGCCCGAGGTTGGGTTGTGATTAATTCACTTCGTAACGGAGCCGCAGGAGGAGGAACACGAATGCGCAAAGGGCTAACCAGAGACGAAGTTACTTCATTGGCCAAAGTGATGGAAATAAAATTTTCGGTTTCCGGCCCTTCTATAGGTGGAGCAAAGTCAGGAATAGATTTTGATCCGGCAGACCCAAGAAAGGAGGAAGTCTTGAAAAGATGGTTCAAAGCTGTCTTTCCTTTATTAAAAAACTATTACGGAACCGGTGGAGATTTAAATGTTGATGAAATTAAAGATGTTATACCGATAACTGAAGAGTTGGGACTTTGGCATCCGCAAGAGGGGGTAGTAAACGGTCATTTTGGGAGATCCAAAGGAGATGCCATAAAAATGATCGGTCAATTGAGGTATGGATGTTCTAAAACAATTGAAGATAGAAATTATGTGCTGGACGGTAGTTATAAATACGCCATTGCGGACATGATAACTGGGTGGGGTGTTTCAGAGTCCGTGAGACATTTTTATCACATCTACAAGAATATACACCTAAGCGGTAAGACTGCCATCATACAAGGTTGGGGAAATGTGGCATCTGCTGCAGCACTTTACCTGGCTAAAAATGGAGTAAAAATTGTTGGGATCATTGATCGGGATGGTGGTATCATCAATAAAAAAGGAATGTCTTTTGATGATGTTAAAACCCTGTTTATAAACAAGCAGGGCAATAAATTGAAGTCAAAAGACATGCGACCATTTGATGAAGTAAATCAGGAGATCTGGAGTTTGGGGGCTGATATTTTTGTGCCGGGTGCAGCAAGTAAAATTGTTACACGCAAACAGGCAGAACAATTGATTAATGGAAATATCGAAGTAATAGCTTGCGGAGCAAATGTACCTTTTGAAGACGACGGAATATTTTTTGGTGAGACCGCACATATTCTTGACAAACAAACAGCCTTGATTCCTGATTTTATTTCAAACTGTGGCATGGCAAGGGTTTTTGCTTACCTTATGCAACCTGAGGTAGTTATGTCTGATCAGGCAATATTTGAAGACGTGTCTGACATCATTCGCAAGGCAATAGAGGAGGTGTATCAAAACTTTAAGGAGCCTGTTAAGATTTCTGAAAATTCATTAAATATTGCTTTGAATAAATTATTATCTTGATAGATAGACGTTAATAGTTGGTCATTTTATTATATTTGATCTAACTAAACCTAATCCTAGCCCGAAAAAATTTTTAATCATGAAAAAATTATCAAAACTATTTCTGTTTTTTTGTTTTTCAATCATTGCTCAATTTGGTTTTGGGCAACAAGAAAATGTAACAGATAAGTCTGGATCTACAGCCATACAATACTCAGCAACCACCAGGCACATGTGGGAGATAGGACTGAACGGTGGGTTCAATATTGCAACCGGCGATATTAAATGGAAACCCGGATTTGGGGGAGGAATTCACATTAGGAGAGCTATTGATAATATTTTTTCAATCAGATTGGATGGACAATACAAAAACCTAAAAGGTTTCGAGAATAGTGGACCAAGAAATCCGGACGCAAACAACTCCATCGTTTTGTCTGATCTTGGTTATGGTGATGGTCCCGGTAAAGTAAACTGGTATCATAATTACTCTACTACTCTGATGACAGGTAGTGCCCAATTACTTATGTCTTTGAATCAATTCAGATTTATAAAACCCAACAGGACAATTAATCCTTATGTTTTTGTTGGCGTGGGAGGAGCATTGTCTAGAGTTAAAACTGATGCAAAGGATGCCAATGGTAATATTTACCAATTTACAGGAAAGCCGTCAGAAGGGGACCTTGATGGCAAATATGAGACAGATTTGGCAATTGAACCTGCAAATC
>JAEUUM010000398.1 GCA_016787375.1 Saprospiraceae bacterium | reverse complement strand
AATTATCTGTAATTCAGCATAATTTGAATCTTAAGTAAAGTTATTAAAATCTAATCTATTGTTTAATTTATACTGTTCCAATTTACGAATTTGGTTATCTGGTTTTGAAAGATATTTTCTTCATTATGTTTATTAGGTCTTTAAGAATTGATTTTACTCAGATATTATAAATTGTTGTGAGAAAATATTCACCTGACCTGCGGGTAAATTTGAAACTTTACCGCCCCTGGTACCGGTATCTTCACGCAACAAAGTTTGATTAAAAAGATTTTCAAAAGGGTCAGGGCTCGCAGTGGAATTGTGATCAAGCCCCCTTCTCTGATCAAGAGGCCGCAGATTTATTGGATTACGTGTTGCGATCAACTTGAATAGCTCAGCACCCAGAGGCGCCTCAATTTTAAATGCCGTAGGAATCACATAGCTGGTGCCAGGATTCAAAAAATAATCTGAAGGTGATTCAGTTTCTCTGGGGAAAAGCACGTTAATCTTTTCATTGGGTTGAAAATCAAGCAGGGTGTAATAGCAAGCTTTCAAACCATTGTTGGTAACTTTTAATTTTACCTGATCGCCGATTTTTAAATTTAAAAGACCGGATTCATTAGTGAAAGAATCCAGAGATAGATTTTCCGGTATTTTGACTCCGTTTCTTGAAACAATAATAAATTCAAAACTCACATTCAACTGGGAGTTTTCTTGACTTAGTTTTCGAAGATATTGAGATTGTCCAAACTTTGTAATAGATGATTTTAGCTTATAAAAAAGATCATTTGGAGTCAATGATTTGGCGTACTCGTCTATAATAACATCATTTTTGTTTACCAATATTAATTTATCATTTTGAGAATAAAATGCCAGATCGGGATCAGATTTTACAATCTTTAAAAAAGGCAAATCAGCCAGCTTTTTTAAAATATTCTGATCCATCGAATCCGTGTCAATTAGTAGTTTAATTTGCAAATCTCCAAAGTTGTCTTCTTTAACGATCGCCCAGGTATGTTCTATCGTATCTTTACTTACAGGGTTATTAAATTGAACAAACGACGATCCTGCAGATGCTTGTTCAACGATTCCGGTGATAATTGGAGCAGCTGTGGATAAATCTCTGGTTTCAGGTTTATAAAATCCAATCACTGTACCTTCAGTGATACCATTTAAAAAACCAGCATCTATAACTACTTGATTTTGATCAATCCATTCTTTAACAATGAAATAATTTGGTGTACCAAGGAATTTGCCCCCTAAAACAGGTTGTGCCAATACACCGGTGGCTTCAGGTATCTGATTGTTTACCTGTGCATTTATGATTAACCTGATTCTATCAAAAAGTTGCTGATAACTGGCATTAGCCGATATATTGTTGACAGCTTTACTGAATGCATAGCTTAAGGCACCATAGTTTTTACCATCTTCGGCCACAATTTCGAAGTTGAGTTGGTTGGCCATCGACCCAAAAAATACTACCATTGAAGCTTTATTTTTTTCATTACCAATGGCAGATTCTGAAAGATTTTGATCTTTTTTTTGATGCAAAAAATGTTGTTTGTATTCAGGTGATGCCAGCGGAAGGTCAGTGCCTCTTGCGCTGCCAATTCCTCTGGTAGAAGTTCCGGAATGGCAAGCGTCGATGGTTGCTAAGAAGTGACCACTTGGACCAAGTTTCTTTTGTATCTGACTATAAAGAATGCCCAATGAATCATCTATAATATGATTTTCGCCTTCATAGATTCCTTTTTTAAATTCCATTTTTGCATCGTATGGAACCAATGATTCATCGTATCCATCCAATTCATCATTATTTTTATCTTCTACTTGCTGACCATGACCTGAAAAATGAAAATATGCGATATCTCCCGGCTTGGCTTCTTTAATCAAATGTTTTCTTATACCTGAAATAATGTTTTTTTTGGTCGCTTCTTTATCAATCAGAATGTGAATGTCTGAGTATTTAAAACCTAATTTTAGGAGGGCAGATTTGATGAGTGGTATGTCATTTGAAGAATGAATATTTTTAAAGCCTGATTCCGCAGGATAATTACCTACCGCAACAATGAATGCCTTTTTTTGCTGCGCAAATATTGGATGGAGGGTGAGTAGAAAAAATATAAATAATATTCGACGCATATTTTTACATTAATTAGTAATGCATTGAAAGTAGGTTTCTTGGCCTGTGGGAAATATGAAATGGTTTTTTGAAAGATTCGTTGGCAAATATTTCATATTATTTATTCCATCAGGCCCATTTGGTTATCAGATTTTTTTTTGAGAAATAAATGGCACTGATTGCTCTTATTAATTTAAAGTAAATATATTTAATAATTTACGGAAATTGACAGATAATTCATTTTTATTTTCAATAAAGTGTGTAAATAATATTAAATTCGCAAGCAAACCCCTTTCACCAATGAAACAATTAATTGTCTTTACATTGTTTTTGCTTCACATGCAACTCTGTTTTTCACAGGCGGGCAATGTTTTGCAACTTGGGCAATCACTTAGAAAGTCGGGTAAAACGTATGCAGTGATAGTTGGAATTTCAGATTACAAAGACACTCAAATCAAAGATCTGAAGTTTGCATCACGCGATGCGGAGGTTTTTTCGGAGTATCTTAAATCTAAGGCAGGAGGTTCTGTTCCAGCCGAGCAAATTAGATTGCTAACCGGTGAAAATGCCACCATTGCTGCAATTTATAATGCTCTTAAATGGGCTGAACTGTCAGTAAATCAAAATGACCTTTTCTTCTTTTATTTTGCAGGTCATGGCGACGTGGAAAGTTCATTATACAAACTCGGGTTTTTGCTTGCATATGATACGCCTTTTCAAAATTACCTAAACAATGCTGTAAGGATTGAAGATTTAAATATTTTGGCCAATACACTTTCCGTCGTAAAAGAAGTCAATACAGTCATTATCACAGATGCATGCCATTCCGGGAAATTGGCAGGAAGTGATAACAGAGGCTCGGCTTTGGTCGGTGATCAATTGGCTAAAGTTGAAAAAAAGGAGGTAAGATTAACATCCTGTGAGGCTGATCAAAAATCTTATGAGGATGAGTTGTGGGGTGGTGGACGTGGAGTTTTTTCTTTTTATCTGGTAAAAGGCCTCAAAGGTCTTGCGGATCAGGATAAAGATGATATCGTTACCTTGCAAGAAATAAAAACATACCTCGAGTCAAATGTATCGAAAGATGTAAGCAATTTGATATTGAACGAACAAAATCCTGTGGTGGCCGGAAAATCAACCACCGTCCTTTCCCGTATTACAGAGCCCTATACCGACCCTGATGTTGTTCCCACAACGTCTTCCGAACAGACAATGATGGTTGGATCAAGTCGGGAAATTGTCGCAGAAACTGTAAATAGTAAAGATCTGATTCAGGATTTTTTTCAAACAGCTAAAAATTTTAATTTGAGTGAGTTTGTAAATTTTTCAGGACTTGCTTTGAAATCTTCGACTGAAATTCCAGCAGAGCTGATTGATATTTTGGTTGCTAAAAATCGGAATAAATTCGTTGGAAATGTAATTGATTCTTTGAAGTCTTTGCTTCAAAGTCCGGGGGCTCAGATTCGCTTCAATTGGGAATTGGTTGCTAAAATTCACACAGAAGTTCAAGATGTTATCAATGCATTTCTCAAAGGCGATGTGGCAGAGTTGGAAAGAAGGAGATATTACAACAGTGAGAAATCAAATTATGACAAGTATCCTGAAATGATAGAGTTTGCATTGAAATTGATTGAAAAGGATCATTATTTATACCCTATTTTACAATTCAAGCTTCATTATTTTAAAGGCATTGCTGCCAGAATTAAAATGCCAATCTCAGACAGCCCTGAGGACCTTTTAGAAATTGACTTCAATGAACAAATCGAGGCACTAAAACTGGAACCAAATGCTCCTTACGTTCACAATGAACTTGGTGAAATTTATGTCTTCAAGCAAAAACCGGATTTGGCACTGAAAAGCTTTTTAAAAGCTAAAGAACTCGCACCTACTTGGTCGGTCCCTTTGTCAAATATCAGTGCATACTATGCATACACCAAAGAAACCAACAAGGGCATTGAGTCAGCTAAAAAAGCTATAGAATTGCAGCCGGCATTGCAGTCTTCGTATATAAATTTGGGCATAAACTATCAAAATTCAGGAAATTTACTTTTTGGAGAGGAGCAATTTCACAAAAGTATAAAGCTAAACTCGAGGCATTATTTGCCGTTTGAGCGATTGGGTTATTTGTACACAAAAACAATGGAATATGCCAAAGCAGATTCGTTTTTTTATGAAGCTGATCTCCGGAAACAAGGGTTCAATTTTTTAGAATTACAAACTCCAACAGCTAAAAATATAATTGTTAACTCACCCGCAATTCCGATGAAATGTCAATATTGGGATACTACAAAAATTACCAAAAGGGATGTGATGGCTTATTTTTCATGGGGATTCAGATACTATAAGGTAGGAGATTTTGTGAATGCCAAGCGTATTTTTAAAAAATTGATATTCGTAGATAATGCTAATCCATTGGTATATAGATATTTAGGTGAAATTTCTTACAAGGATCGCAATTTTATGGAAGCTGAAATTTATTTCAGGTATGCCCAGCAATATTATCTTAATGAAGCAGACTTCTTATCTTATTTTAATGAAATTTTACCAAACCAGAAAATAACCACAAATTGTATTTTGGACGATTACAAAAAAGGCCATTTTGATGCATCAGAACTAGATCATTATTTGGGTCTGATGTATGAGCAGTGGGGTTACTATGAAAAGGCTACTGAATCTTATCTAGATCTAATAAACAGGGATGAAAAAAACAAAACAGGGTATT
>JAEUUM010000001.1 GCA_016787375.1 Saprospiraceae bacterium | reverse complement strand
AAAAGCATACACTTTGTACGATAAAATTGAACATTACCAAGCTGATTTTGAAAACATCCAACTTCTTAAATCGCAAGCATACGAACAAGGCCAATCACATGTATTTGTAGACTTTGTTAACCGATCAATAGGTTTTGTGCCAAAGGATGTGAGAAAACGTTTTATTGAATACATCAATCTGACTAATGATTCTAAATGGGTGTCCTATCATTTTGATCAAGAGAGTAAAAATAAAGCAGATTACCGAATTGAACTTGCTTTAAATGATATAAAAATCAGCCCTGAAAGTTTGAATGATACCTACCATCACTTTACCAAGGAAATACAGGATGGATTTAATTATAAATTGGACAAAAAAGGAAATGTAATGAAAGATAGCAGTGGCAATGATATCAAGATTCCAAAGTTTATCAGTGTAAAAGCCACCATACGAGAGGTTAACCAGTTAAAAGAAGCTTTGGTCAATGCACATATAAGATTAATTGAAAACAATACAGGTCAGGTTCTTGAAAACTCCCCTGTTAATGCGTGCAGCACTTTTACCAACTATGCAGTAATGTTCCAAGGTGACAAAAGAGCCGTCCCAAATGAATGGATTTGTAAAGTTGGTGGGATTGTGCAGGGTTTTCCAAATGATTACGACATTCTTGATCAGGCCATTGCAGAGGTCGGAAAAAAAGCAAGTAAGAATTTAAGATATCTGGAAGAGAAAATGTAAAGTTTATCGAAGCGCACAAACTCAAAATGGGTGTTTTCAAAAAAAAAGATCCGGTATTCAGCAGAATTTCCGGATCTTTAATTTCAGAGGGTTTCAGGCCTTAATCAAACAATACCAAAAGAGGAGTATGTGCCTGAAAGGCTAATTTCTTAGTAATACTCCCTTTAAATAATTTATGCATGTAACCATGTCTGTGAGCTATGGAGCACAATATCTTTGAGTCACTAATTTCCAGGAAATTATTGATTGCATTCGGTATGTGGTCATCATGCAAGTAATTGAATTCAAGCGTAGCTCCTTTCATTTTTGCCGCCATGTCTTTTTCCTTTTGTGCAGGTGGTTTACTTCCACCAATTGGCAGTACATGAACAATTTTTAATATAGATTGATGATGAGCTTTGAGTACGTCCGATACCACATCAATGCTGGCCTTTGAGCAATGATTTTCAAAATCGGTAGCCATAGCAAATCCACATTTCTCAGTATATTTTCCTGAAAGCGGAATCAAAAAGGTTGGTGTTTTGGTTGTAGAAATCACACCACCGGCAATGCTACCAAATAACATACCGCCTACCCCGGTTGCTCCGGTCGTGCCCATTACGATCATATCAACTCCTTCCTCTTTTGCAACTTCATTTATGTCAGTTACTGTAAACCCAATATTGCATTTAGTGGAGATATTAACTCCTTTGTATCTGGGGTTACTTTTGTATTTTTTGATCCAAGTGTTGAGTGCTTTTGCTTTTGCCTCTTGATACTCCCTTATCCAAAGCAAACCACTTCCATCTACATCAACCCCTTCATAGGGCGAAATTGAATGAAGACTGATAATATCTGCTCCGGTTTGCAGGGCAATCTCCATTGCATACTTCATAGCACTCCCTGCACATTTGGAAAAATCTGTCGGCACCAAAAGTTTTTTCATATTTGTTAAATTTTGCTGGTTATTTGATCAATCCTGTTCTCTGTAATCCATTTTATCCTCTGGCTCATGTTCCTCGGTTGAAGACTCTCCTTTCTGATTTTGTTCCTCAAGGGTTAAGTTATCGGTAACTGTGGTCGCAAGCCAACTATGACCTGACTTTCTTAAAACCTGAATGTGAATGCCATAAAGCTCTTCAGCCGCACTTTCGAATTGTTTAACCGTTACTGATCCACCAATATCCAGGCTACCAGATGTAAATCCTTCTTTTGCTAAGTTTTTTAATTGAGTAGTTTCGTCATGTACAATAAACTTGGCAGGACTTACCTTGTAAGCATCATGTGACTTGCTATAAAACTCTAGTTTCAAAAAAGGGTAGGATTCATGAAACTCCTTTTTTATTTGTGCTATTGTTGCTGAACTGTCAAGCGTCAATTTCATACTTTTATTATTCTTTTATTAAATAATTCAACAAAAATAACATTCGCATCCTTTTCTTTTTATAAAGATAATCAACCTTTAGCATGATTTTTATCATCAGGTGTAAAATAAATTAAGAGTTTTGAATTAGCTCATCATTTCACCACCACCGGCAAAGTTACCTCAATGTCTGTTTCACCTGTTTTAGAGGGGTCTGCTGCATTTTTATCAGATTGATGCAGCAAAACCAAATTTAAAACACCATTTGAAGCCTGACTCGTTTGCACAGTTTGTGTCAATCCTAATGGTTTATTGTTTTCATCTTTGTCGAGAGAGGTAATTACCCAATTCAAAGCATTGGTCACGGTGACTAGTACGAGGTGAGCTGTATTTTCTTCTTTTATTTCGGTTGTAATATTCTCCGGAGGATTCTTGGAATCATCAATAAAAGCAATATCCAGATTGTAAAGCAAATT
>JAEUUM010000580.1 GCA_016787375.1 Saprospiraceae bacterium | reverse complement strand
AGTTATAAAATGGTGCCTATAGAGGCATTGATTGGTAAAGGTGTCAAACAACTCAGTATGAGGGACATAGAAGTAGAGCGTGTATCAGATTATGCTGCAGAGGACGCTGATATCACCTTCCAGATGAAAGCCCAATTGATACCATTGATGGAGAACATAAATGTAGCCAAAGTTTATAATGAAATTGAAGTACCCCTAATAAGCGTTTTGAGGGATATGGAATATGAGGGTGTCAGAATCGATAAGCAATTGCTTCATGATTATTCGGGCGTACTTGAAAATAAAATTCGGGACAAAGAGACAGAAATATACCAGCAAGCCGGCTCAAGGTTCAACATTTCATCTCCAAAACAAGTAGGCGAAATATTGTTCGATAGAATGAAAATACCATACCGTTGGAAAAAAACTGCCAGCGGTCAATATAGCACCGACGAAGAAAAACTGGTTGAATTAGCATACGAGTTTGACTTTGTAAATACCATTCTTGAGCATCGAAAACTTAGCAAGTTAAAATCTACCTATGTGGATGCCCTTCCAAATATGGTCAATTCAAAAACCGGTAGAATTCACAGCTCTTTTAATCAGGCGCGGGCAGCAACAGGCAGATTGAGTTCTGAAAATCCGAATCTCCAAAACATTCCGATAAAAGATGAGGCAGGCCGATACATTCGGAAAGCTTTTATACCCCGAGACGACAAACATGTTTTGATTTCGGCTGATTATTCCCAAATCGAACTGCGCTTGATAGCAGACATGGCAAATGAAGAGGCCATGCTGGAAGCATTTTATGCAGAACAGGATATACATACCGCTACAGCAGCCAAAGTATATGGTGTGCCGATTGCTGAAGTAACTGCAGACCAGAGAAGGAACGCCAAAACGGTAAATTTTAGTATCATTTATGGTGCAGGTGCAACGAACCTTTCGCAACAACTCAAGATAAAACGAAACGATGCCAAAGAACTCATTGAACAATATTTCAGACAATATAAAGACCTCAAGGCATACATGGACAATACCGTAGAATTCGCCCGTAAAAATGGTTATGTTATGACACTATTGGGTAGAAGAAGATACCTGCGAGACATTGATTCAAGAAATTCACTTGCAAGATCGAATGCCGAGCGAATGGCAATTAACTCACCGATACAAGGAACTGCAGCCGATATGATCAAGATAGCCATGATCAACATTCACCAAGCATTGGCAGATGACAAGCTAGAAAGCAAAATGATTTTACAGGTGCATGACGAACTAGTGTTTGATGTGCCAATTGCAGAAGTTGAGAAAGTATCATCCATTATCAGAGATAAAATGATTCACGCCATACCGTCGTTGAGGGTACCGATCGAAGTGGGTGTTGGAAAGGGCATCAACTGGCTGGAGGCGCATTGAGTTGTCAAACATACAATTTCATTAATATGATTAGGTTTAATTGACACTGATTAATTCTGCTTTGCTTTCATGATGGGCAGTTTTTAAGATTAGAAATAATAAACTCGTCGTAATATAGTGATTTTTAGGGTAGTTGTCAAGGCAATAATGAGGTTTTGTCGGATTTTGGCAAAAATTGTTTGGTATTGCTGAATCACTGAATGTGGAATTATTTCATCGTTCAAGAACGCACTTTTCCTATTCCTTGTGTCCACTATTTTTGAGGCAGTCTCAGTTAGTAATTTTTTTATCCAATCGGCTCCTTTATTTTTCCCATAAATGCAAAGACTAGCAATAAGCATGCAGCTGTGGTTCTGGAAGTTCAAATAATCTGGCCAAAGTACGGTCTTTGTCTCAGAATAAAACTTTTTATCTTTAATGGTATTAATCCCGTTTGCTTTTACAATTGCCGGTTAGGTGGAAAACAATTTAACACACCTCACCTGTGCTTCACAA
>JAEUUM010000574.1 GCA_016787375.1 Saprospiraceae bacterium | reverse complement strand
ACTGCTGAGGTGGTAGAAGTAAAAAGTGTAGATGAAATTGAAAAAATTGGCAAAAAGGGCATTGAAGGGAAAAGTGTCTTTTTTAACAGGCCCTTCGACCGTTCTGAAATAAGAACCTTTAGCGGTTATGGAGGAGCAGTAGATCAAAGAGTCAATGGTCCTTCTAAAGCTGCTGAATATGGTGCTGTTGGAGCACTTGTCAGATCGATGACCCCCAATATTGATGAATGGCCTCATACTGGGGTAACTGTTTTCAAAGATGGTATAAAAGCCATACCTGCCTTTGGAATTGCCACCAAAGATGCTGCAATGCTCTCTGAATTATTGAAAAAGGAAAAGATTAATGTATTCCTAAAAACAAACTGTAAGGTGTTGCCGGACAAAATTTCACATAATGTCATAGGTGAAATAAGAGGCTCAAAATATCCGGATGAATTTATCGTGGTCGGGGGACACCTCGATTCTTGGGATACAGGTGGTGGAGCGCATGACGATGGTGCCGGTTGTGTTCAGTCAATGGAAGTTCTGCAACTATTATTACGTTCAGGGTATAAGCCACAACGCACAATAAGATGTGTTTTATTCATGAATGAAGAAAACGGACTTGGTGGTGGCAAAGCATATGCCGAGGAGGCTAAAAAGAAAGGAGAAAATCACCTTGCCGCATTAGAATCAGATAGCGGAGGATTTACCCCTCGTGGTATTTCGTGTGAAGGAGATGAAAAAACATTTATTCAGCGTTTTAAAAAAGTAAATGACTGGAATGATTATTTCGAACCTTATGACTTAAGAATTACCAAAGGAGGTTCAGGGGCGGACATCAGCCCATTAAAACCAACAGGTACATTTATGATGGGTCTGAGACCTGATTCACAGAGATATTTTGATTATCACCACACCGCACAAGATCGAATTACTGCTGTAAACAGGAGAGAACTGGCCATGGGCTCAGCTACAATGGCTGCAATGATATATCTCATTGACCAATACGGACTGTAACTTATGATGGCAAATGAGGTAATACAAATAAACGATCTGAAGTTCAGAGAATACATTGACTCAGAACAGATTCAAAAAAGAATTATAGCTTTATCAAAAGAAATTGACGCAGCACTCACCGGCAAAGAAGCAATATTTCTTGGATTACTTAATGGCTGTTTTATTTTTATGGCAGATCTCATTCGCAATTGCCAAAGTGATCAGGAAGTCAAGTTTATAAAACTTAGTTCATATGAAGGCAAAGAATCTACAGGCAAAATCGTCTCAAGTGGTTCACTCGGTTCAGAACTAAATAACAGACATATTGTGATAGTTGAAGATATAATAGACTCAGGACTTACCATGAACTGGATTACCCAAAAGCTGGCAGATCTGGGAGTAGCTTCAATACGAATCGTAACATTGCTTTTAAAACCTGATGCCCTTGAATTTCCATTAAAAATTGATCATGTTGGTTTTGAAATTCCCAACAATTTTGTGGTCGGATATGGACTGGATTATAACGGAAAAGGCAGAAATCTGAAAAGCATTTATACCCTGATAGAAAATTAAATAGAACGCTCAATTTTTAAAAAAGAAGGATAAATAAAAAAAATTTCGCCTACCTCTTTACTCCTATAAAAGAAAGCCTTATATTTGCATCGCTTTTGCAAATTGGTCTATGGTGTAACGGTAGCACAACTGGTTTTGGTCCAGTTAGTTGAGGTTCGAATCCTTGTAGACCAACAAAGCCTCGTTCTGAAACGGGGCTTTTTTTATTATATTTTTACATTATTTTTTGCAAAATAAAAATATTGTTTTATCTTTACACGTCACTAAAAAACACCTCCGCCCAAGAGGTTAACCGAGAAAACCTAAAATTCCCCAAGATTGCAACCGATTTAATTTACTACTAATCACTTCGATTATTAGTCGTAAAAATGTATTTTAAAAGTCCATTCTAATCAGTGGAAATAGGTATAGCTATTTATTTTCGAACGATAGATAATCCCGTGGACGCAGGAGTCAGGTCGGCAATGCTGGTCTGGCTTTTTTTGTATGTATTGACAATTTCTAATATTACGGTTTGGCAGGCTTTGATTCAAAGAATTCTGTCTTTTCCACCATATTATTACCCGCAATTTGAAATTTTGTAATTTTTTGTCACAACTATACTCCTTTACCGGATAAAGGTTTTGTGATTAACTTAAATTTCTTTGACAATTATTCGGTATTCACTCTTCATCAGAACTTCTTGATGCTGACCGTTAGCGTCTCATGATCGAGACATTTATCGTCTCCTTAGATTCTGACATTCTCAAGAATCGTCCGAATTGAAGTAGTGATTTTCTTTGCACGCCACAGCAAATAAAATTTTTGTGATTGTTATGATTTTACTATAACTCCTATTCGTAATTTGAAAATCCTTATCTTCCTGCAGGAATAGTTATTCGAAACTCCGACATACCAGTCATACCAGTCATACCGACACTCCACCAATACCAGTTTCCCTCTGTACAAAATACCTTCTCTGCCTTTTACTTCAACAAAATACATTCCCTTGTCTATATTACCAATTTCTATGGTTACAAATCCACTACTTAAGTCAATTTTTGATGTTTGCAGTTCTTCTCCATTTATACTTAATAAGCGCAGCTGAGTCTCATAATAGTAGGGCTCTTTGGATTCAAGTATAAAAAATTCTGCTGCCGGGTTTGGATATACTTTTATATCCAATAGTTTGGCGATAGCCTCTTTTGCTGTGCTTGTACATTCCAACGCCTTGCAGTAAGTACTACTGCCATGTTTATTATAAGCTATCAGACATACATTGTATATTCCCGGCTTTTGATAGGTATGCACGGGTCTTTGCTCAGTATCTGTGGTGCCATCTCCAAAGTCCCAAAGCCAATCAGTCGGTTTGTAGTCACTTAAATCTATGAAACTCACCATGCCCTTTGTGGTTGTATCTTTTACATATCTGAATTTTGCAAAGGGTTTGTTTTTTAGCCATAAAGTAACATTTTGGTTGAATTCAGTGCTTAAAAATAATCCTCTGTATAACTTCTGCTCAATTTTAAGGTATGACTTTTATTGAAATAAATTATGTTTAATAATTTCTGTGTATAACTACTTTGCCACTTTGTTCAATCTGTCCTTTATTCTTTATATGCCATATATACAGTCCATTTGGTAAATCATCAACTTTTATATCTCTATATAAGGTTTGCAACGCCAATGGCTCCCGTTTTATAACTTGACCATTTAGGTCTGTCAACTCGAAATTTAGACCTTTCCCAAAACCATACTCATCCATTGATTCCACAATAAAATACGATGTAACTGGATTGGGATAAATTTTTAATCTTGATTTCTGCTTATCTCTGGAAATTGCTGAAGTAAGCGTATCACAATCAATATCCAATGCCCCCAATCTGAAATGTGGCAAGTTTGGCAAACCCAAAGACTGGCAACTGGGATTCAAGAATATTTCAGAAATGAAACCACATGCTTGACCCATACTATCAGGGTACTCAATCACACCATAAGATTTAGCTTGGTCTGGAGTTATATATATTTTACCGTTTGCTGCCAATTGCATATACAGTAAAAAATTTCCGCCACCTCCCCAATACGCAATCAATTTAGCTGAAGATTCAATATCATTTGCCCACAAATCATATTGATAGAGTCTATATGCAGTAGTTAGATATAAGTACCTTGAGTTCGGTGAAACAGCAGCGCCAGTATCAGAAATCAACGTATCACTTTTTGGAATACCAAACGAAATCGGGTTACTAAGTTTTCCGGTACAACGATCAAAATCAAAAATTTGTACTCCGTACCAAGAATTTTGAAAAATATAATGCTCGCCATTTGGAGTAAACACAGCTTGGCCTAAATTATCGTCATTATCAATATTTTTTCCTACAGTCGAACTTACAGGAGCAAGTATTGTATCTGCTTTTACAAGGTAGCTCATAAATTCATTAGAATAACTTTTATGGTTGATTATCCACCAGTCATTTCCATTTGCGTGTTGACATGCCGTTAAATAACCTAAAGAGAAGGTATCTTTTGATGGAAATTTATATTCAACTATAACAAAACTATCCTTAATAGAGCTTGGAATAATTTTATGTGTAATAATTTTATCTGATCCACCATATATTTCATCTTTAGTTTTATAAAATATTATACCATTATTTGCAAAGACATAATATATTGGCCCAGATTCTGATTTAATTGGCAAGGCTAATACGCCATTTCCTATATTATTCACTTTTAATCCTGGACAAAAATTGTCACCTCCAGGTGGAATTTTGTGAAATTTGTTGGCAAGCGTACAAGCATTGGTATAAAACAATAAATTGCCAATACTATCATTGATTGTTGTGTTCGCCCTAGTCATGTCAATTGGTATATTTACATTTTCAATACCAGGAAGGGGCTCTTCCATATTTAGAATAACTCCATTTGTACCTTCAAGACCTAACACCCAATTTTTATCATATCTGTTTTGAGCTTGTATATGAACAAAAAATAAAAATTGGAAAATTATTATTTGAAATATTCTTGGCTTCATTTTATGATTAACTTTTTGGTTATCCAAGCTCCATCTTCCAACTGTACACTAATAAAGTATGATCCAGCAGGATGAAGCAATTCAATTCCAATAGATTTTGAGCTTAGACCTTGCAAGCTAAATATTGTTTCTCCCAATATATTTGTAATATATACTTTAGATAAATTAATATTTGGCGAGGTGATTTCAAAATTCCTAGAAGTCGGGTTGGGAGAAATATTCAAGGAATTATTTATTTTATCACCCTTAGATGATTGCCTTTGCTCGTTATTCAAAATTGTATCAATTTCAAAAAGTGGAGTATTAATGTAACAATAAAAACCTTGAGAGGTTTGGTGACATTCGCTAGATATTCCTCTCGCCAAATAAACAACCATTCCTTCTTCTTGTGGGTATTTAAACGAAAGTGTATTTACAAAATTTTCACGAGTGGAATCTATATTTCCCAACACTCTATCAAACTTGTATAAATTGGTAATTATCTGGGTCGAATCAAAATGTGATATAGGGTTAATATTTACTAGATCATTCCTCAAATTTATAATTGTATCCTCTATTCGAAGTTGCATAATGTGTTGCAACGTATCATTTAACATTAAAATGGTGTCAATTCTGTTATTTAACATATATCTATTTTACAAAATTTAATGCGGTATTGTTTTTCCTTTTTTACCAATAATGTCTAATGCATATTTGTCGAATTGACGACAAAAAAATATTTGTAAATAAAAATAACAAACTCAATAATTAATTCTGTTATCAACTATTTGCTCTAAAATTAAGTAAAGAAACTATCGATATGATCAGTTACCTTCCAACATCTTCTAATCGCAGAAGAATCTCATAAACGGCAGGACATACCATTGAATTCTTATAAGTCAATTCTAGGATTTCGTACATGTTCTTGCGATTAGTATGCGGATATTCCCGGCAAGCTTTTGGGCGAATATCATATATTTGGCAAGTATTATCTTCATTGAGAAAAATACAGGGTGTTTGCTGAAATACATAATCTTCATCTTCGTCGATTCGTAAGTATTTAACAACAAAATCACCTGCTTTCATTCGCAAATGTGCTGAAATTCTCTCCACATCTTTATTGATAATAATCGGACTACTGGTTTTACAACAGTTTGCACAAACCAAGCAGTCCGTTCTCTTAAAAACAAAATCATGAGCATCTTCAAAGGCATTATCCAAAAGCATTGGTTTTACAGCTGAAAATGACTTTATGAGTCTTTTTGTTGATTTGCGTTCTTTTCTAGCTTTGTTGAGTATTTCTTTGATTTTATGCTGAGATTTCAAATCCATCAGAAATTGGTTTTTATAGCATCATAATATTAATAACTTTCGGGAAATTATTATTGATTTTAACACCTACAATAAAGATTTTACGATTTTGTGCTTAATTCGTAAATCACTTTTTATTTTCATATCCAGGGAATCTTTGCACTTTGAATTATCGACTCCAACTTTATTCTAATCAATAATAATGGCCTTTATTGTCAAAATCTTTGAACAGATCGTGGCATCCCTTTAAGTTTGTTACCGCCCAAGAGTGAACAGACTTATCAATTGATTCTTTTTCAACAGATCAGCAACAATCGTGTGTGACCGTCTTTTTCTTTTGGTGCACGGTGTATACAAGGAGGAACCTGACTTTCAGGGTGATCAATTGCCAGTCTCCAAAGGTGACCAAAACCAAGACTAATTGGGTTGGCATCAGCTTTGGCCTGATAATGCAGATCAAAGAAATGATCACTTAAAAAAGATTCAAAACCTTCCTCCTCCCCATGATAAAGTTTCTCGAGCTCATGACGAATCTCCGGAACAAGTATTTTTTGTTCGGCTTGGGAATTTGGCAATATTTCACTAGACTCACCATAATAAGTGCATAAAAAGGTATCAGTTGGAACTGGAGATCGATCCACATGATACGAATAAACATCAGTTGGAAATAAGGGGAAACTTTCATCTCTCTCATAGTACCTGATAAGATTGAGAATGGGAGATGCGCCATGCGCTTCCAATAACTTTAAGTCATTTAAAAGAATTTCGCGTGCCAGCTTTCCTTCTTTACTCAACTGAAGTCCACAAAGTTCCGCTTGATCAAGCTCCATCATGTTTTCCGAAAACTCAACTTTATTTACAATCTCTGAAAAATCACCTATAAGTTTACGATTCCAGCAAATAGCATTAATTTCTCCCTTAAATGGAGTTGAAACTAGGTCTCTAAAATTTGTGACCAAATGAATTTGATTCTCAACTTGAAATATGTCTGTCATATAGGGCAAAGTAAGTCTAAAATTATGATGTCAAATACTCAGGTTTTAAATAATTTGATAAATAATAAGCTTAAGATACCTAATATTCGAATCAAAAAGATAATGGGAAATCCTTTTGTGTCCTCTTAATGTGTTGATTTTCCTTTTCTTGCATAACGATACTTTTTTTGTGTATCGCTATTTCAGGACTAGACAATTTTATGAAAATAAAAGAGCCCTGCACATTTACAGGGCTCTTCAATATTATAATTTAGCCTTTGAATTTTAGCCTTCAAGTGCTGCCGCACCTGCTACTATCTCTAGCAATTCTTTTGTGATACTCTCTTGACGAGCTTTGTTGTAATTGATTTTGAGAGCTTTTAACAATTCCTCCGCATTTTCCGTGGCTTTATCCATCGATGTCATTCTGGCACCATGCTCACTTGCATGGGTATCTAAAAGATATTTATGAAACTGAAGTTGGAGAATGTTCGGGATAAGGGTTTCAAGTAAAGTCTCTTGGTCGGGTTCGAAAATGTAGTCCGCTTTTGACTTCTTTTGTGTAGTTTCCTCTTGTTTGGGAATTGGCAAAAACTGTTCAACTTCAGCAAACTGCATTGCTGCATTTTTGAAACGGCTGTATGCTACTACAATTTCGTCATATTCCTTATTGGCAAACTGGTTCATAATCTCTTGTGAGACCAAAGCCACATTTTCAAATGTCAACTTCAAAAACAAATCCATGTTTTCAACATTGAAGTTTGCCTTTGGATAGCGTCTTCGCAAGCCGTCAAATCCTTTTTTCCCAATACAAAGAACAGATAGATTACCCTCTTTGTATACTTGAGAATATTTTGCGTCGATGGTTGCAATGGCTGACTTAACAACATTGGTATTGAATGCGCCACACAGACCTCTTGTTGAAGTTACAATAACCAAAAGAACTTTTTTAACTTCCCTTTCCTGATTATAAACAAGATTAGAACCACCATCAGTATTAGCTGCTATGTTCTTTAACATCCTGTTTAGTCTGTCAGCGTAAGGTCTCACCTGCACGATCGCTTGTTGAGCTTTTCGAAATTTCGCAGCAGAAACCATTTTCATGGCTTTGGTAATCTGCTGGGTAGAGATAACCGACTTTATCCTTTCTCTTACTTCTTTTAAATTTGCACCCATGCTATTATTGAGCTTTCAAAGCAATTAATAATTATTACCCTCTTGATTTGTACTGTGCACTCAAGTCAGCAGCTAGCTTTTCAACCAATTTCAGGCCATCAGCCGGAAGATCACCCTTTTTGAACGCAGCCAATACTTCAGGATGTTGTCTTTCAAGTGAAGTTAAAAACATATCTTCGAACTCTCTAACACTTTCTACAGGTACATCTTTTAAAAGTCCGTTTGCACCTAAATAGATGATGGCTACTTGCTTCTCAACTGTCAAAGGCGAATATTGTGGTTGTTTTAAAACTTCAACGTTTCGTTTTCCTTTGTCTAGAACTGATTTGGTTGCTGCATCAAGGTCTGATCCAAATTTTGAGAATGCCTCCAACTCACGATATTGTGCCTGATCGAGTTTCAATGTTCCTGAAACTTTTTTCATTGATTTGATCTGAGCATTTCCACCCACCCTTGATACGGAGATACCAACATTGATGGCTGGTCTAACACCTGCATTAAACAAATTTGATTCAAGGAAAATCTGACCGTCAGTGATTGAGATTACATTCGTAGGGATATAAGCAGAAACGTCACCTGCCTGAGTTTCAATGATTGGAAGAGCGGTTAGTGAGCCCCCACCTTTTACGATACCGGCCTCTTTCAATGAAGCAGGCAAATCATTCATGTTGTTTGCTATTTCATCATTGGCAATTACTTTAGCTGCTCTTTCAAGCAAACGAGAGTGTAAGTAAAATACATCACCAGGGTAAGCCTCACGTCCCGGTGGTCTTCTCAACAAAAGAGAAACTTCACGATAAGCTACTGCCTGCTTAGAGAGATCATCATAAACGATCAATGCCGGACGACCTGTGTCTCTGAAAAATTCTCCAATTGATGCTCCTGCAAATGGTGCATAAAACTGAAGCGGAGCAGGATCTGAAGCAGAAGAAGATACAATTACCGTGTAAGGCATTGCTCCATTTTCTTCTAAAATACGTGCTACCTGTGCTACAGTAGAAGCTTTTTGACCTGAAGCTACATAAATGCAATATACAGGTTCACCCTTTTCGTAAAATTCCTTCTGATTAATAATAGTATCGATGGCAATCGCTGACTTACCTGTCTGTCTGTCACCGATGATCAACTCACGTTGTCCTCTACCAACCGGAATCATTGCATCAATCGCCTTAATTCCTGTTTGAAGAGGTTCGGTTACAGGCTGTCTGAAAATTACACCCGGTGCTTTTCGCTCAAGTGGCATCTCATAAGTTTTGCCGCTTATTGGTCCTTTTCCGTCAATAGGCTGACCAAGTGGATTAACCACTCTGCCACACATACCTTCACCTACTTGAATAGAGGCAATCTTTCTTGTTCTTCTCACGGTATCACCCTCGTTGATACCATCTGAGCTACCAAGAAGTACAACTCCTACGTTATCTTCTTCAAGGTTAAGCACTATGGCTTGAACGCCACTTTCAAATTCAACAAGCTCACCTGCTTGTACACTGTTTAAGCCATAAACACGGGCAATACCGTCTCCAACCTGGAGTACCGTACCTACCTCTTCCAATTCCTGAGCCGAACTTAAGCCAGAAAGTTGTTGTTTAAGTATCGCTGAAATTTCATCCGGTTTTACATCAACCATGATTGTATAGTTTTAAATGATTATTATATATTCTGAACGTGTAAATTACCTTTAAACTGCTTTTTCATTTGATCAAGCTGATGTCTAACGCTGGCATCATAAAGCTTATCGTCAAATTCCACTTTAAATCCACCAACTAGGCTAGGGTCAATTTCATGAAGAACTTCAACATTTTCTCTTGTATTGACACTACCTTGAAATTTGGACTTGATGGCTTCAACAAATTTTTTGTCTACCTCAGAAGCTGTAATCAACTTAATGGTAGATATTTTTCTTATTTCTTTGTATTGCTCGATAAATTCACTTGCTATTTCAGGAAGGTAAGATTCTCTACCCTTTGTCAAAATGATATTAAAAAAAGCCATAGTAGCTTTGTCAACTTTACCTTCAAACAAGTTCTGAAAAACCTTAGCTTTGGTACTTGTATGAATGATTGGGCTTTGTATGCACAACTGAAAGTCCCTGTTTTTGGCAACTTGCAGAAAACCTGCGATATCATCCTTAATTATTTCAAGCTTGCCGTTTTCTTGTGCAAGATCTATCAATGATTTGGCGTATCTGGATGCTATTCTTTTTACAGACATAATCTATGTTTTAAAACAAAGTTGTTTTAATTTAACTTGATATCGTTTACAAGGCTGTTAACAAAAGCTTCTTGTTCCGGGTTACCTTTAAGTTCCTTTTTAATAACTTTCTCCGCAATTTCGATAGCCATTAGACCTGCCATATTTTTAACTTCAGTCAATGCAGCTTTTTTCTGGTTGTCAATTTCAGACATTGCAGAAGCAACTATTTTTTGAGCATCTTCCTTAGCTTTGTTTCTTGCTTCAGCAATGATGGCATCTTTAGTTTCTTTAGCTTCCTTCAGCATTTTGCTTCTTTCTTCACGGGCTTCAGCAAGAATTTTATCATTTTCCGATTTTAATTGTTGCATTTCTTCTCTTGCATTTTTTGCCTCGTCAAGTGCTGACTGTATTGAGTTTTCTCTTGACTTAAGAGCTTCACCTATGGGTTTAAATGCAAGTTTTCCTAAAATGAACCAAAAGAGCAAAAATATAATGGTTGTCCAAACCAACATACCCGGCTCAGGTCTGATAACTGAAAAGTCTGCTAAGAGTATCATATTCATTTTGAAATATTTTAAAGTAATTCATTTTAAAATTTGCCGGAAAGCAACCAACCGTTGATCTTCCCGGCATTTCTTTTTCGACCGGTATTATCCTCCTACGAAGAAAGCCAATACCATACAGATAAGAGCTGCTCCCTCAACAAGGGCTGCCATCAAGATCATGTTTGATCTGATATCTCCCACTGCCTCAGGTTGTCTTGCGATAGCGTCCATGGCCTTACCACCTACACTTCCGATTCCTAAACCTGCTCCGATTACTGCTAGTCCTGCACCAATTGCTGCGTACATGTTTTACGATTTATATGATTAATTAATGATGTTCTTCTACTGCCGCTCCAATATATGAAGCTGTTAACATGGTGAATATAAATGCTTGAAGAAAGGCAACCAAGAGTTCTATTGTACTCATAAACAGTGTCAATGGAACTGATATTGCTGCTCCTAATGCTGTACCGGAAGGGCTTAAACCTGCTTTGCCAAATACAAAAATCAAGCCTACAAAACTTAGTATTACAATGTGACCCGCAGTGATGTTTGCAAAAAGTCGCAAAAGCAGTGTAAACGGCTTCAGGAATATACCCAATACTTCAAGCGGTGTTAAAATAATAATTTTCAATACAGCGGGTACGCCAGGCATCCAAAGTATGTGACCCCAATAATGTTTGTTTCCATTTAAGTTGGTCATTAAAAAAGTCAACACCGCCAAAACTATGGTGACTGAAATGTTTCCGGTAACATTGGCACTACCTGGGAAAAACGGAATTTGACCGATTAGATTTAAACCAAGAATAAAGAAAAATAATGATAACAAAAACGGCATGAACTTCTCGTAACTATGTCCAATATTTGGCTTAGCAACTTCGTCTCTTACAAAGGTAATCAATGGCTCAAAGAACCCTTGCAGACCTTTTGGCGCCATTCCTTCTCTTTTTGAGTATGATTTTCGGATACTTATAAACACTATTAACATGATGAGGAATACCAAAATCATCGTAAAGACATTTTTGGTGATGCTGTAGTCATAAAAAGATGTTATTCCTCCTCCCACAATTCCACCATCGAATGCTGATCGTGCCTCAGCTTTATATTCCTGACCATTGTATATCGCGTAATGAGCCTCTCTTTTTTTCCCTTTGAATTCCTCCTCTTTCACTTTAATTTCCTGGATATCAACTGAACCCATAGGAAAGTTTGGATCGGTAATTCTTCTTACATTGCCTCCTGAAAGCACATAACCATCAACAGCTTTTTTGCCGTTTCCATGATGATGCGGTTCGAATTCACCAGAAGACATGATTTTCCAACCTTTGTCAGGAGCATAAAGTATACACGGTAAAGGCAGGTAATTATCCCCTACAAGTTGAAAAACATTGGCATCGGCAATGTGGTGAACAGCAAATTCGCCAGGCTTAAATTCGCCCTCGGAATGCGCATCATGACTTGCTTCTGATTCGGGATGCTCGCTAACTTTGGCAGATGGTGCTTCGTTAACATGATCATGCCCTTCTTGCTGCGCAAAAGAAGCAAAACTAGCCGAGAAAATCAATGATAAAATGAAGAGAACTTGTCGCATGTGCGTATGTTGATAAAATTTAAACTCTAATTCTTCAAAAATCGGTGCAAATGTACCAATATTACCATTCAGAACAAAGATTATTTTGTTTTTTTTGATAAAAAATAGTCAGAATTTTGGGTGATTACTTAAAATAAGGAAAATGCCGAATAAAAAATTATATGATATTCAATTCAATGTGTTTTTTACAAACCCTTGTTGTGTTTGATATGAGGAAATTAATTAAGTTTTATAACTCTCTAAACACACCTCAGGTTCATTCCTTTACCACTACCTGGTTGATTTTCTTAACAACCTCTAAATATTTAATTTTGGGTTGATTTCACTCGCAGACAAGAGTGATTTTTAAGCATTTTGCCCATTGGCTCATTCTAAATGTTTGTTTTGATTCTAGAATTTATTTCATACCTTTAGCGCTCAATCATATTTTTTAACCATTAATTTTTTTCTAGATGAAGTTTATTTTAACCTTGAGTGTGATTGCTGCCTCATTATCACTGGCAAATGCCAACAATCAGCATGTTGACCCCTTAAAACCATTGTTGCATAAAACTTTCATAAAAATCGATGCACACAACCTTGATTTTAACCTGGTTAATATGACCGGCTACACCATTAGAGATGTTTATGTTGCTCCAACTACTCAAAGGGAATGGGGTGAAGATATCATGGGCCGTGAGTTTTTAGAGGCTGGTGAAACAGTAGAAATTACATTTGATGGAGGAGAAACCGAAACACTATGGGATATTTATATTACCTGGGAAGGTTACGACCCTAGTGAGGACAGATATTGGATTGGGCTAGATCTAAGCGAAATAAGTGAAGTTGCCTTGTATTATGATGCCGAAACGGGCAAAACGTGGGCCAAAACTAAATAACATTATTGTTTCAGTACAATATACAAAAACTTATAAAAAGCAGAGGCTGCCCCAAAAGGGCAGCCTTCCTTATTTTATTAATTGCTTAATTTACTTCTTTAACAAATCTCTGATTTCAGCAAGGAGAACTTCCTGTGCAGGAGGAGGAGCAGGTGCAGCTGGCTATTCAACTTTAACTCTCTTCATTTTATTGACAGATTTCAATACCATGAACATGACAAAAGCCACTACGATAAAATTCAAAACAGCACCGACAAAATCACCCAAACCGATTGAAGAACCAGGCGTTACAACAACACCCGCAGCATCTTTAACCTCCTCGGTTAAAACGATATTGTATTTACTCAGATCTCCGATTTGGAAAATCTTGCCAACCAGTGGCATAAAGATTCCGTCAATAAATGCTCCCGACACTTTGCCGAATGCAGCCCCCATTACAACACCAACTGCCATGTCTATCAGATTTCCGGTAGCAGCGAATTCTTTAAATTCTTTGATCATTCCCATTGTAGTAAATTTTTTATTGATTATAAAAACAAAAATCAATCAAAAATAACAATACAATTAATAAATACCCTGATCCTTTCTGATTTTATTCAAAGCACTACCTGCTTTTACCCAATCAATCTGTTGTTGATTATATGTATGGCTAACTTCAAAACTATCTTGAGTACCATCCGCGTGATTCAGTTTAATGGTCAGGTTCTTGCCTGGTGCGAATGAATCAAAGCCCAACAAATCAATCTTATCGTCCTGGCGTACCTTTTCGTAATCATCTTTGTTAACAAAGGTCAACGCGAGCATTCCTTGCTTCTTCAGGTTTGTTTCATGAATTCTGGCAAAAGATTTTACAACAACAACTTTTACTCCTAAATACCTTGGCTCCATAGCTGCATGTTCACGACTCGAACCTTCACCAAGATTCTCTTCACCAAAAATTATTGTCCCAATTCCTTTGGATTGATAATATCTTGCAGAATCCGGAACTTTCATGTACTCTGATTTTTCAACATTAAGCACCTTATTTGACTCATCATTAAACGCATTGATGGCTCCTATATAACAGTTGTTTGAAATGTTTTCAAGGTGACCTCTGAACTCAAGCCAAGGACCAGCCATGGAAATGTGGTCTGTGGTACATTTACCTTTTGCCTTGATCAACAGTCGCATTCCTTTGAGTTGTTCGTCGGTGATCGGTTCAAATGGCTTCAATAATTGTAACCTATTGCTTTTTTTATCAACTACAACTTTAACTTTACTTCCGCTCCTCGCCGGTTTGATGTAGCCTGCATCCTCAACATCAAATCCGTTTGCAGGCAATTCAACACCCGTTGGCGGATCTAACTGGACTTTCTGACCTTTTTCGTTTGTCAAAAAGTCTGTCATTGGATTAAAAGTCAAGTCGCCTGCTATGGCTAATGCGGTGACAATTTCAGGAGAAGCCACAAAAGCGTGTGTGTTGGCATTTCCGTCATTTCTCTTTGAAAAGTTGCGGTTAAATGAAGTAATGATCGAGTTCTTTTTATTGGGATCGGTCATGTGTCGGTCCCACTGACCAATGCAAGGTCCACAAGCATTGGCAAGAACTACACCACCAATGGATTCAAAATCTGACAGTAAACCATCTCTTTCAACTGTAAACCTGATAAGTTCTGACCCGGGTGTTACTGTAAACTCTGACTTGGCTTTCAGGTTTTTTGCCTTTGCCTGACGAGCAACAGAAGCAGCACGGTCAAGGTCTTCATAAGAAGAATTGGTACAAGAACCTATTAGCCCTACATCTAATTTAGCAGGATATTTATTTTCTTTAACTGCAGCAGCAAACTTTGATAATGGCCATGCGAGATCAGGAGTGTAAGGACCATTAACATGTGGTTCAAGCGTTGAAAGGTTTATTTCAATAACCTGGTCAAAATATTTTTTTGGATTTTTGTACACTTCAGCATCGCCGGTTAAATGCTCTGCAACTTTGTAAGCCATTCTCGCTATTCTTGCCCTTCCGGTTGCTCTTAGGTATCTGCTCATGGATTTATCATATCCAAAAGTCGAGGTGGTGGCCCCGATTTCTGCGCCCATATTGCAAATCGTACCTTTTCCTGTACATGAAAGAGATTTAGCTCCCGGACCAAAATATTCAACAATAGCACCGGTACCACCTTTAACCGTTAAGATACCAGCCACTTTAAGAATCACATCTTTTGCGGAAGCCCAACCAGAAAGTTTTCCGGTTAGTTTTACCCCAATTATTTTAGGCATTTTAAGCTCCCAAGCCATACCTGACATAACATCTACAGCATCTGCTCCTCCAATACCTATTGCTACCATGCCCAATCCTCCTGCATTAACAGTATGAGAATCAGTACCAATCATCATACCTCCCGGAAAAGCGTAGTTTTCAAGAACGATTTGATGTATGATTCCTGCTCCCGGTTTCCAAAAACCAATACCATATTTGTTTGATACGGATTGTAAAAAAGAGAATACCTCTGAACTCTCATCCAAAGCTGCTTTTAAATCCTTATCTGCTCCGAGTTTAGCCTGAATAAGGTGATCACAATGCACTGTTGAAGGAACTGCAACTTTATCTTTGCCTGCCATCATGAATTGCAACAAAGCCATTTGAGCAGTGGCATCTTGCATTGCTACTCTGTCGGGGCTGAAAAAAACATAATCCTTCCCTCTGCCATAGTCTTGAATTTTTGAATCAGGGTGAATGTGAGAAAATAATATCTTTTCTGTAAGAGTCAATGGTCTGTTTAAAACCTGTCTTGCCTTTTCTATTCTCTCAGGTAAAAGAGAATAGGTCGTTTTGATCATGTCAAGATCGAAAATCATACTTTTTAAATTTTGTGCGCAAATGTAATAATATATGCGAAAACATAAGTTGTGACTTATGGTTCTTTTGAATGAATGACAATTCTGTCAGATTGGAGATAAACGCAATACAAAAATACATCATTGGTTTGCAAAATGCCAATGATTTGCCAAATAATATTTTGATTCTCTCAAGTTTATTTCTTTCAGAAGTTTGTTGTTTGTTTTTTTAAACATTTTAACCTCAACACTTTCCGTATTTCTCGACCTGATGCCGAATAACATTTTACATAAGCTCAATTTCAACAGTCTTGTGTTTTTGATTTAATTAGGCTAATCGAACTTTAATGGTAACGGGCTGAGATTGAATTATCAGATGGGATTTATTTTTTCAGAATTATAATTGTAGTTCTACTATGCACTTAATGGGAAAATTTTAACAATGTCTAATTCATCGAACCATGTTTTTTGTCAAAAAATTGTTTTTACTGTTTTATAAATGAACATGTTAATATACCTGCATTTGTTTCAAAATTAATCCAATAGGAACCTGTAGGCAAATTATCGATTTTTAAAGTCAAAGGTAATTTTGTCTTTTTATTAGAACTTAATACGAGTTGTCCTGAGGAAGTGTAAATCTTGTAACCCAGGACTTCAAGTTCCAAAATAGATTCAAACCTTATTACACCATTAGCCGGATTGGGAATGGCTGTTATTCTTTGTTCCAGTCCTTCAAATTCTTTTGTTGCCGTTTTTATCATAAATATTTTTGTAACAGTAGAGTCACATCCAAAATTGGTTGTATATTTTTCAACAATTATTGTATCCTTGATTATTGGTTTACCATTGTAAACGACCCCTTTGTTAATCAGATAATTAAAGGTTTTTAGTACAGTTGGCATTACTTTTATTTTGTAAATTATGGTGCTGTCACAACCAAGAGGATTTGGTATCTTGGTAATAAAATCTGTTGTTTCCGTAAATTGAAAGCCTGCTAAGAAAACAGTATCCCCTTGACAAATCTGAATATATTTAGTTATTTCTTTTAGAAAAGAAACGTTAAAAACTTCTAAAATGCAGGTATCCCCCTGAACTTTAGAATCTTGATAGTAAGTTCCATTTTTGAACACCAGTTGGTTCTCAAGTTTTAAGGTATCGCCGTCGCACAACGTAGTGTCTTTTGTTTCTTTGACTCTTTGATATTTGAAAACAATCAAACTGTCACAGTTATTATGATCTTTTAATTTCAATGTTATTTGTGAGGAAGATTCATCACAGAAAACTTTATCTCCAATGGTTATGCAATCATTGGCGCACTTTTGTACTATGGTACCCAAGTTGGTTAAGCTTTTTGGATACTGATTTATGTTAAGAATCACAAGTGAATCACATAATTTTCCGTTATTATAATTAAAATTATAAATGCCGGGTTTGTAATATTTTCCTTCATAATTTACTGTTTGGCCTTCACAAACAGCATAGTTCAATAAAGTAGGTGGATTCGGGTTACTTACATTAACATTTTTACATATCTCCTTCAAATTGAAACTTCCTTCAATACAATCAATCTCTGTGTTGACGCAGATTTTTTTATTACCTGTTGAGGTGAAATAATAATTTAAATCAGTGCCATTTGGTGTCTGAGGAGGTATTATTTCGTTATCAACTTTCCATTTGTAATCATAATAGACTTTTGATGGTTTGATATAAAAATTTACCAAAGAATTTAAACATACACTATCTTGGCTTATTATCTCACCAAGGGAGTCTTTTGGTATGAAACTGGTACCGCTAAGTAGCTCAAATTGTATATCACAAACTGAACCATTGCATCCGTCCAATACAATCCAATATTCATTACCCGGAATAAATTCATTGTTATTTAAGTT
>JAEUUM010000384.1 GCA_016787375.1 Saprospiraceae bacterium | reverse complement strand
TTCAGAATCTTTAAACTCAATAAAGTACAAACCCTTTGTTAATCGGGAGACATCAATTCCTTTATTTATTTCTACTACCACATTGATATATATTAATCTTCCGTTGTTGTCAACTATATTAATGGATTTGATTGGCAGCTTCTCTGAATTGTAATTTAAATAAACGAAGTTCTCAGTTGGATTCGGGAAAAAGCTTATTGAATCATTAAAAGAAATGTTTTCATCTGAAGTTGTCTTGCAATTTTCAGCGTTAAAAGTTGGCTTTGTTAATTCAAAAGCTCCTGTTCCATTCGGACATCTTGAGAATGATTCGTCTTTTTTTAGTGCCCCAAATGATATACTGTCAGTAACAAATCCGTTTTCATAAGACAAAATAACTCGTTCACCGGTTGAAGAAAGCTTAAAACTTGCGTTTAAACCAGCTTGTGTTGTATCGCTTGCCCATACAATCAAATAGTCATGAGGCGCTAAAGTTACGTTATCAGGAAATCTCCATTTCAATGGCTTCGTATAAGAATCTGATAAATAAGCATTTTTCAGGCTTATTTCGAATTCGGAGTTGTTGTAAAGCTCAATCCAGTCACTCTTCTTGCCACTAGGATCTAAAATAGTGGTGTCATTATCAGCCATTAATTCATTGATAACCAAGTCACCTTTGGCAATGGTCAAAATCTCAGCATTCAAAGTATAAAATTCATGTTCTGCACGAACCGGAGAGAATACGCCTGCATTATCATTTTCTGCATAAATGTAATATTGAATTGATAGAGAGTTGACATCAAGGGAAACCCCATAAACCTTATCACCGGCTGCGCCATCATTATGATTTCCATCATCAAACATTAAAACCTTGGTAAATGGTGCTTCAACATTATATCTATAGCCAAAAAAAACAGCATCAGAATTAGAATTGTTAACTGTTGCAGTTATGGTCACTTTTTCATACAAAATTGGTGTAGAACTAGGCTGAATATTAGAAATTACGGGAGGTGCTGCTGTAAAATCAGCTAAACCGCTTAAATATGTATTCCTGCCACCCATCAAATTTGTTATTCCGGGTACATTGAACATACCACCTGTGACATCACTGGTCAGATTACTCTGAAATTGTGCGTAAGAGTAAAATTTATTGGGGTCAGCACTCACATAGGGGCTGATAATCGCCTGATATGCAGTAGCTGTTGTTTTATAATTGTTGTTTGCAAAATTTTCTGCAAGCATGGTCCGCATGTGTGCAATGTACATCCTTTTATACATTGGTATGGCCAATATTTTTTGAATCAGTGGCCATCCGGCATCACCACTGTGCAAAAGGTGTGTCATGTTTTGTTTAGCAGTAGTATTTTGTAGCTGAATTGTCCCAGTCATATTAAAAACCCCAAAGGACATATTTAAGTCCCAAACAACCGGGTTAAATCTATTGTAATCGTCTTTGTACAAATAATAATTTTGCACAAAAGATCCGGAATAACTGTCAAGGTTTACCAAAACATTATTAAAAGCGAGCATCCAGATAGCCCGGTCAACATCCATTACTGACTCCAATGACTTGGGTTTGTTTTTTAATGTATCACAAAGTGCTACAAGATCCTTCCAACCATGGTCAGAGTTCATCTCATACCCTGAATAGTAAAGAGTGCTGTCATTACCCAAATAAGCCAGGTTTGGTTTTGCTGAACTGCCGGGACCTGCTCCGCCAACCGGATTGCATTTAAAAAATGCATTATCTTTTGAATAAAAATGGGTTTTAACAAATTTTTTCGAAATGGATTCTGAATTAACATATACACCTATCAGAGTTCCATTAACATAAACATTGGCATAATTTGATTCTGGAGCATCCATATATTGACGAAGGATGCTATATGAAAGGGGCTCACGTACAAAACTTGGGTCAAACGCAACATTACTCAATTTTAGATCGGTGTAACCTTCATAATTTTGGTCTTTCCAAGTGTCGAGCTCAATATGAAAGGGATTCTTGGTTTGGTTTGCCTTATATGTACTATTGCCTTTGTACCTGACACCAACACTATCAAAAACAACCCCATTTATGGTCACTGTTTTTGCCATCAGATAGCTCTCTTTTCCAGCTATTGCTGTATCCAGTAAGTAGTCCCAATTGCTTTGATTAAAAACAATTTTGATATCTTGTACTGTATTGATATCATATAAGGTTTGAGCCTTCAGTTGGTAAGTAAAAACTAAAACTAAAACAGATAATAAAATTCTTTTCATTTTCGATTGGTAATTTAGACACATAAAGTAACGGAAAAAATGCATCAACAAAAAACTTTCTCAATATTTATTGGATGCTGGCTGTTTGATTCACGACATATACTAAATAATTGTTGTCTGTATTTTATCACATCAAATTACAACTCAGGTAAATAATTAAATATGTTGAACAAAATTATTAACCAATCTCTATCTTGATAATTTGCTGTACTTGAAAAACCAGACTTTTAGCAGATCTGCTGTAAGAATATACGCAACTACAATCATCAACATTACACCAAGATTCATCAATGGCAATGGCACCATTCCTGCATCTATCCCAAAGGATGTATATGGCAATCCTATGGTCACAATAAGAGCAATAATACTAAAAATAAACATATACTTACTTGGATTACTCTTGAAAAAATTTTTGTGCGTTCTGATTATAAATAAAATACAAAGTTCTGAAAGTGACGACTCAATGAACCAACCAGTCTGAAAAAATGCTTCTTGAACTTTGAGGAAATAAAGCAAGGTTAAGAAGGTTATGATGTCAAAAGCAGAGCTATGGAGACCAAATACCACCATGTAGTTTCTGATGAGTTTCAGGTTCCATTTTCCCGGTCTTTCTATTTGTTCTTCATCCACATTGTCTGAAGCTACCGTCATGTAGGGAAAATCAGTCAAAAAATTGGTTATCAAAATTTGTTTTGGCAACATTGGCAAGAAAGGCAAAATCAACGAAGCTGCTGCTACACTGCACATGTTTCCAAAAGTTGAGCCAGTGCTTATGTAAATGTATTTTAAAGTATTGGCAAATGTCTTACGACCTTCTTTGATACCATCCACCAATACCATCAAGTCTTTTTCCATCAATACAAAATCAGCGGCTTCCCTTGCTACATCTACAGCGTTTTCAACTGAAATACCAATATCTGCTGCATTGATTGCCGACACATCATTGATACCATCGCCCATATACGCCACGGTATAGGACTTCCTTAATGCTTGTATAATTCTCTCTTTTTGTCTTGGTTCAACCTCAGCAAAAATGTTCGTTTTTTTAACTTTCACCAGCAATGCTTCAGGGCTTACATTTGATAGATCATTGCCTGTTAACACCACCGGATTTTGAATGCCAATTGATTCACCTATGGAGCTTGCAACATTAATGTTGTCTCCGGTAATAATCTTTAATTCAACTTTTAATTTTTTAAGCTCTTCAATGGTTTTGGTGATTCCAGATTTTATTGGGTCTTTTAAAAGAATAAATCCACCAAAAATCATTTCGGATTCATCTTCCTTTGTGATAATCTCATTTTGAATTTGCTTATAACAGACAGCGAGCACCCTGAATCCATCCAAACCATACTTTTGAAACTGAGTTTCCAACTCATCTTGTTTGCTTTTGAAATCCTGAATGGTGCCGTCTGACATTCTGACTTGAGTGCATGTTTCTGTGATTTCATGATAAGCACCTTTGCTTATTAGGATCTTCTGTGATCCGATATCCAGTGCAATGGAAAGTCTTTTTCTTATAAAATCGTATGGAATTTCCCCAATCTTTATAGGGCTTTGTTTTTCTGAGATGATTAATTTTTTTAAGGCTTCATCTATTGGATTGGAATATCCTGATTCAAAACTTGCATTCCAAAATGCAAAAGTTTTCACTATTTCACTTTCATTACCTGAAATATCAATTATTTTATCAACATCAATAACACCCTCTGTTATGGTTCCTGTTTTGTCCGTACAGAGCAAATTCACCTCACCCAGATTTTGGACGGACGATAAGTTTTTAACTATTACTTTTTTTTCAAGCATCCTCTTTGCTCCGGCACTCATGGCAATTGTGGTTATTGCAGGTAATAATTCCGGGGCCATTCCAACAGCCAAGGCCAGTGCAAAAAGTGCTGATTCAATTACACTTTTGTGATTTACAATATTGACAACCAGAATAAAAATTGATAAAAACAAGGTAATCTTCATTAAGAAAAATCCAAAGTCCTTTATACCTTTCTCAAAAGAGGTTTCTACTCTTGTATTTGTGCTTTGAACGATGCTTCCAAAAATGGTGTTTGATCCCGTATTTATTACAACGGCTTTTGCAGTGCCACTCACAACATTGGTGCCCTCCCAAACGCAATTGGTACGCTTAGAGAGTTCAGTTTCCGGATCAACTATACAAACCATTTTTCTAACCGGAAATGACTCACCGGTCAAGCTTGCTTCATTTACATAAAGTTCATTTGCCTCAAAAATCAAACAATCAGCGGGTATCATATCCCCGGCATTGAAAATCACGACATCTCCTGCTACAATTTCATTTGATTTTACTTCAACTTCTTTCCCATCACGAATCACACTTGTTTTTAAAGAAATCAATGATTGCAGTTTCTCAACTACTTTACCGGCATTTCTCTCTTGGATGAAGCTCAAAATGCCGGAGGCTAGCACCATTGTTGAAATAATTATAACATCAGTTGATTCACCAAGAAGAGCTGCTATAATAACAGCAACTATCAGCATCAGCATCAGGGGACTTCTAAATTGCTGGAGAAAAAGAATTACTTCTTTTTCAAATGAGGATTGTCCTCTTTTAGTATTTTTTTGGGAAAGAAAGATGCGTTGGGCATCTTTTGTTGTTAACCCATTGGCTGAGGAATTAAGTTCCTTTAACCAATGATTTGTATCAAATTGCCAAAAACTATTCCCTTTTGCTGCTTCCATGGATGAAGGCTATTATTTGACATGCTAATTAATATTGAAGAACCCTCGAAGGTAAAAAAATGACCTCAGGATTTATTGGTGGAGGCAGAATTTAATGCTTTATTAACTGTTTGTTTTTTTTGAATAATTTGCCAATAATTTCCGGAAATTAATGCTCATCTTCTCAAACACTAAATCAACTGTTAATTGGGATTTTTATTTCAACGAAAATCAAACTATTCAATTGATTTTCTATCTTTAGTCTAAAGAAATATTCTCAAAAAAGCTGATGCAATTGCAAGGATTGTTGAATCGCCAATTGCCTTTAATTCGTCAAGTCTTACTTCAAATAGATCTATAAATCAGCAATACAATTCCACAATCAAACTGACGAATTCCAACTAATTCAAAATTTTGCTTTTCGGATATTAGATGAAAAATCTGCATTCCTTTGCCAATAATAACCGGATTCACAAATAAGTGAAACTCATCAATGAGCTTTGCTTTTATTAGAGACGAAACAAATCTTCCACCTCCATATGCGATTATATCTCCGCCGTCTTGATTTTTTATTTGGTTTATTTCATTCTCGAGTTCTCCATTCGCAATGGTAGTCTTGTCCCATTCTGAATGGGTTAAAGTTTTAGAAAAAACTATTTTTGGTGTATCAACAAACTTCTTAGCTCCCTCTTCATTAGTTTTGAGTGCCTCCGTCCAATGTGGAATAAAACCTTCAGCCAATTTTCTACCCAACAAAATGGTATCGACCGGTTCTGTTATTTCAGTAACATATTCTTTAATGTCATTTGTCCAGTTTAACATCATCCAGTCCATTTCTCCGTTTTCACCACTAATGAAGCCATCAATGGTCATCTGAACTTGCAATTTTAATTTTCGCATTTTTTATGGCTTATGTTTTGAATCCAATCAATTACAAATATAAATCCAACAACCCGGTTTTACAAACATGATCGC
>JAEUUM010000534.1 GCA_016787375.1 Saprospiraceae bacterium | reverse complement strand
AATTGCTAAGGCAATCGAAAAGCATAGCACAAAACTTATGATTGGCGCCCATGACATTTTTTTGGGTCAGGTGAGATCCGATCAAATAGATGAGAAGAATGTTGTTGCAATCGAGTATTCTGCAAATCCAATGTTCGCTGATAAGGTTATGCAAAATATTCGTGAAGAAACATTTGAGAAATATAGAATTACCTGTATGCATGTTCACCATTCTCTTGGTAGAGTCTCGGCAGGAGAGATTTGTTTATTTGTGTTTGTTTCTGCTGCACATCGTCACACGGCCTTCGAGGCTACCAGATATTTGGTTGAGAGAATTAAAAAAGAATTGCCGGTTTGGGGCAAAGAACTATTTATGGATGAATCATATCAATGGAAAACAAATACTTTGTAAAATGGTCGATATTACCTTAAAAAATTATTCCCTTCGCAAAGCAATCGCTCAAAGCCTTGTTACTGTTAGTAAACAGGAAACCATAGAATTAATCAGGTCGAACCAGATCCCAAAGGGGAATATTTTTGAAATGAGTAAAGTTGCGGGGCTGTTCGGTATAAAACGTACCAGCGATTTGATTCCGGATTGCCACCCTTTACCGGTTGAGTTTTCCTCCATTAAAGGTAGTATTGATGGACTTTCAATTGTCATTGAAGTAGAAGTTCATACTATTTACAAAACAGGTGTTGAGGTTGAGGCAATGACCGGAGCAAGTATTGCAGCGTTGACGATTTACGATATGCTTAAGCCTGTGGACAAAGGTGTTATTATTGAGAAAACATTTCTGGTTGAGAAAAAAGGTGGAAAATCGGACTTTCAAAAAGATATTGATTCTTCTTTGAAGGCAGCAGTGGTGGTTTGTTCAGACACCATTTCTGGCGGGAGCAAGGAGGATAAGGCAGGAAAAGCAATAATTCGTCACCTTGAAAGAAATAAAGTGAAAGTTGCGGATTATTTTATTATTCCAGATGATCCAAATGAAATTGCATCACTGGTTCATCAAATGAACGATGCAGGGTGTAATATGCTCTTTTTTACAGGTGGCACCGGACTTTCAAGACGAGATGTTACTCCTGATGTTGTTAAGCCATTACTCACCAGAGAAATCCCTGGTATTATGGAAATGATTAGAAGTTATGGACAGCATCGATCTCCGTATTCATTTCTTTCAAGAGGGGTTTCAGGAATGGTGAACGACATGCTTGTAATTACTTTGCCCGGTTCTACAAAAGGTGCGGATGAGAGTATGCACGCTATTATGCCTCATATCTTGCATTTATTTAAGGTCATTGATGGTGGGGGACATGAAGGAGGTTATTAAATGTAAAGATGTTTACAAATGGCTTAAGATAATTTAGGGTGTATTGATAGACATTTTCATCGAGTACTAAAAAAATAATCGGGGATATCGCATCAGCAATACCCCCGATTGGTATTCAACAAGCATCGTTATTAAATTGGAAGCTCAAAGGAAGTTTTCCAGATTTCATCTGAAATATTGGATTTTACTTTAAGTTCAAGAAAGGATTCATCACCTGATTTGATGATGCTTCTATCAATGATTTGTCCGTCTTCAGATGTGTTATCACCATGAGATTTTGACATGGTATCACCCAGTCTTGGGAGAAATGGATATAGTAAGGTCAGTTTTTCATCTTCTGTTTTAACTAATTTTGACGCTGCATTGAATAGAAGTTCTTCAAATTTTTCAATGAATACATCTTGTTCCATTTTTTTGGCTTCATCGGCCGGAATTGATTTTGTCCAATCTATAAAGGCACTAATGGCTTCTTTTCCTGAACTTTCCTGAACATAATTTGGAAATGGTGATCTGAAGAACTCATTATCTGTATGCCAATATTTTATGGCTGATAACAACATATCGGCTTCAACAACCTCTAATTCGTTTATTTTTTCTTTAAGTACCATACGATGACTTTTCTTCGAAATTAGAGTGTATTCTTTTTTCTAAATATGATGTATGTCATAATGCTCTATTCTCTTTCAATTCTTTTCCTTTTTCTTTCCAAGGCCAAATCAAATTGCTTTTTTTCTTCTGCTGTACCGGGCTTCACTTGCGGAACCGGAGTGGGTTTTTGGTCGTCATCAATGGCTACAAATGTGAAGTATGCCTCCGATAGTTTTTTTGATCGATTCGTGGTTACGCGTCTAGATTCAGCCTTAACGTGAATTTC
>JAEUUM010000381.1 GCA_016787375.1 Saprospiraceae bacterium | reverse complement strand
TGCAAATCCTCCATTTTCAATGACATCATCAGCATAAGCATATGCGTTTTGAAAATCATTCATTTGAAAATAAATCTTTGCCAACATTGCTTTTGCTGCCCATGATGTAGCATAATTTCCATTTGTACCGGGTAACATACTTGCAGCTTCTTTCAGGTCTTTTATGGCAATTTGATATACTTCACCTACGGTTGCCCTGTTTACTACTTCGGTGCCATAGCTTAATCTGGGAGCAATACCGAGTTGTGAATTGTCTGCAGAATATCCGAATGGCTGTCCAAAAAATCTGACTACTTCAAAATGTACCATTCCTCTTACAAATTTGCATTCTCCTTCTATTCTTTTTCTCTCTTCGTCTGTAAGATCTGTTATTCTTGGCATATTAAGAAGAACATTATTTGCACGACCAATTGCTTTGAAAGCGGTCTCCATCATTGTCCTTGTTGTACCAAGAAAGATATCCGTTGTTCTACTGTAATGTGCCTGCCAATCACCATTATCACTTCTTGACATGTCAACACCATCAGACATCAGTTCAGAAATCAGAGCAAATTGACCTCCGAACGTCGAACTGTAACTTAATGCATCATACATTCCGTTCAGATATGTTACCAAATCGGCTTTGTTGGCTATTCTGTCTTCCGCTGTAAACGCATTATCCGGCTTGTATTCCAAAAAATCATCATTACAAGCAGTAAAACTCAATGAAATTAGTAGAATAAATCGAAATATATTTTTCATTTTATTATTAATTTGACTGTTAAAATTCAACATTCACTCCAAAAACAAAGGATTTTTCCTGTGGGGGAGTAAGGTACGTTATGTTTGTACCACCCACATTTCTTTGTTGTTCATTTTCCCTACCCCTTGCAATTTCAGGGTCCCAACCTCTGTATTTAGAGAATAACAGAAGGTTTGTTCCTGTAAAATAAGCTCTCAGACTTTTAATGACCGGCGAATTAATCTTAAAATTATAACCAATTGTCAAGTTTCTGAGTCTGGCAAAAGTGGCATCGTACAGCCACAGTGAAGAGTTGTTTTGAAATGGGTTATCATTTCCTCCCCAATTTATCATGGTTCTGGTTAATTTTGGAAGTGAAGCATTGTCACCGGCTTGTCTCCATCTGTCGAATACATCTGGAAAATAATTCCAATCATCCGTTATAACTCCCAACTGCCTTTTGGCTGCATCATCATAAATTTTGCCTCCAACATTAAAAATGAATAATGCGCTTAAGTCAAATCCTTTCCATTTGAAAGTATTGGTGATACCACCGATATAATCCGGGAAGATATTTCCTACAGCTACTCGATCCTCTGCAACATTGTAAACAAAGGTTTCATTGCCATTTTTGTCAAGCCATATTGGTCTGCCGGTTGCAGCATCCACTCTTGCAAATCTGACTATATAGTTCGTTCCAACCGGTTGGCCTTCTATTACCCGAATATCACCAAAACCTCCATCTAGGGCGTCAGGAGTGGCGGTACCCACATCAAGTACTTTGTTTTTGTTAAATGCAATATTGAATTCAGTTGTCCAGTTAAAATTTTTGTTTGTAATGTTGCGACTGGTGAATTCAAATTCGAGTCCTTTGTTTTCTATTTTACCGACATTGGAATAATAATTCAAATCTTCAAAACCGGTTGAAGCTTGTAATGCGATTCTCAAAAGGGCGTCTGTTGTTAGTTTATAATAGTAAGTAACTCCGGCTGATATTCTGTCATTAAATAATCCAATATCAAATCCACCCTCTGTTGTGGTTGCTACCTCCCAGCTCAGATTCGGATTTGCAAATTTCCTTTGTACCGATGTTGGTAAACCATTGTATGACAATCCGTTGTTAACCTGCCCCGGAACCGAGTAATCAAAAGTTGCCCATTGTTCGCTATATGGTATATTTGAGTTCCCTGAACGTCCCCAACTGGCTTTTAGTTTTAGATAATTGACAATATTTTTATTAAACCACGGTTCTTCAGACATGATATATCCAAGACCGACGGAAGGGAAATTAGCAAAGCGTTTGTTTCTACCAAATTTCGATGAACCATCTCTTCTGAACACCAATTGAGCAAAATATTTGTTGCTTAGGTTGTAGTTTACTTTGGCGAAAGTACTTGCAAACCTCCATATTTCCTGGTCTCTGTACGGAGAATTTTCTTCCACCATATTTCTGTATTCTGAAACATTGTAAATTTGACCGACAGCACTATCTATTTCAAAATCTCTTCTTTTTACGTTATAGTTTTGATATTCTACCCCACCAAGTATCCTGAGATCATGGTTTTTATTGTTAAATGGCATACGGTATTCTGCGGTTGCAAATGACGAGAAATTGTTTATTTTACCTTCATAAGCTTTCGCAATATTGGTTGTTCCTGTCCATTGTTTCTGTTCCAGTTGATAATCTCCCAGCAATGAATAGTCATAATTGCCTTGAACACTTATTGTCCAGTTTTGTGAAGGCAAATAAGAAATATTCAAACTATTGATAGCACGCCATTCTCTGGTTCTGTAATCAGTATATTCCCTTTGAGCAACAGGGTTAGCATACAGGTTATAGTAACCTGTTGAATCATATTGAGAACTATTTATAGGGAATTGGTTTTTATAAATTGGGAAAATTGGAAGTGCATTCGATTGAGCCAAACCCAACCCTCCAGACCAGGCTTGAGGTACCCTGTAAACCAATCCTCTGGATAATGACGTACTTAAGGTTGCTTTGAGGTTCTTTGTAAGGTTAATGTCAAAATTCCCTCTTCCTGATACTCTTTCGAAAGAATTACCCTTGAGGTAGCTGTCAGATTTGGAGTAAGAAACACCAACAAATGATTTAATGAAGTTGTTTCCAAAGCGATAGCTCAAATCGTGTTCATGTTTAAATCCGGTTTGAATTGTTTCGTTAATCCAATCAGTATCTATACCTTTTATGTCATTATAGCTAAGATTTTTGGGCAAAACATATTTTCCTACATTCCCGTCGTTTTCCCAAGCCTCTTGCTGAATTTGAAGCCACTCATTGGAATTTAGAACACGCAACACCTGTGAAGGTCTTGAAATTCCTACCCTTGCAGAATAAGCCAGAGAAGGCTTGCCTGCTTTTGCTCTTTTGGTGGTTATTAAGATTACTCCATTGCCTCCTCTTGCTCCATATATTGCAGTTGAAGCTGCATCCTTTAAAACTGAAATTGATTCAATATCATTTGGATTTATCGAGGAAAGTGGATTGTTGTTCTGACCACCTCGCTCACCTTGAAGGAAGTTCTCCTGTGAAAGGGGTACTCCATCCAGGACAACCAGTGGAAAACCACCTGCCGATATTGAACCAACACCTCTGATCCGGATGATGGAGTTGCCTGCTGCAGCTCCACTACTCTGAGTTAACTGAACTCCTGCCAGTTTGCCCTGAAGAGCGGTTTCAAAACTTGCTCCAACTTGCTCATTTAGCTTTTCTGAACCCACTTTACCAACAGAACCCATCAAATCTCTTTTCCGTTGGGTACCGTAACCAACCACAACAACTTCATCTAACAGTTTTTTATCCTCTTTAAGTGTGAATTTTTGGTTGAAATTTGCGTTAGAAGTTAAGTCTATCTCTTGGCTAATACTTGTGTACCCCAGGTAGGTGATCTTAAGAGTATATTTTTTTTGAGGAACATTTTTTATGACAAAATTCCCTTCAATATCAGTCACTGAGCCCAAAGTTGTACCTTCCAGGGAGACAGTTGCACCCGTTGCGGGTTCGTTTTTATCATCTAGCACAACACCTTGAACAATAGACTGAGCTGAAAGGATTTGACCAAGCATACTGAAGAAGACGAAAATACTAAGATTTTTGTACCATTTTTTCATAAGCGGATTGGTTGAGTGTTTAAGAAATCTAAACAAAGTTAACTAAGTGTTAAAAATACACTAATAAAAGTAGAAATAATTTTTAAATCACAAGTTATTTTTTTCCGAAAAAAGAATTTCATGAAATTAAAGTTTTTCAAAAGCTGTGAAACTTCCTTATAATCATGATCTATTGAAAGGCTCTTTGGTATCACAATTTTGTGAATCAAGCCATAATTGACCTATAGCTCGAAGACAAAACCAGAGGCCTCGAGAGCATGGTATTTTTCAATATCAAACTTATAAAGTTTTGCCGGTCGATGTGCTACTTCTTGCTGAAATTTATGGCAATCCGTGAGGAAATCCATGGCGGTTATTTTCTTTCTGAAATTTCTCTTATCAAGGGTTTGATTGAGGATGGATTCGTAAAGGTTTTGGAGTTGTGAAAGAGTGAATTCGGGGTCGAGTAGGTTGAACCCAATGGGTATATATCGCACTCTTTTTCTCAATCTGTCAAGAGCAGCATCTAAAATTTCTTTGTGGTCAAAGGCCATTTTTTTGATGTCATATACATTTACCCATTTTGCAGGCAAGGGTAATACGGCAGAAGGCATGTGATCAACTTTGCTTATGAGCGAATAGTAAGAAACTGTTATAACCCTTCCCAAAGGGTGTCTTGTTAAGCTACCAAATGATTTAACTTGTTCAAGGTAGACATCTGTAAAACCAACCCTTTCTCGTAATATTCTCAAAGCAGCCTGGTCGAGGTCTTCGTCCGGAGATACCAGGTCACCAATAAGGGACCATTGACTTTTGTATGGATCCATGTCACTTTCCAGAACCAATACATTTAAATTTTTACCATCATAACCGAATATTACACAGTCAACTGAAACAGCGATTTTTGAAAAATCTTGTATTTCTTTTAGTGCGACATTTATATTAGGTTCACTGATTGTGTTTGGTTTCATAGTGCGTTAGTGTTGATTTCACACAAATATAAACAAGGATATATACAATGCTTATAGTTTGCCAAATTGGTTGAAAAAATAATTCTATTTTAATTTGGTAGGAATTGGAAATGATTAGACAAGTATTAATAAAATTATTTTCACAAATGTAAAGCAACATTCAACACCAATAAGGTCTCTTAATAATCAATAGGATTTGTGAATATATTTCAGCCGCTTGAGTAATTATTCGGGGGCAGTTTAGGGGGCAAACTGAAAACTTGAATCTTGAGTTCAGAATTATTGATTTTATTTTTGAATATTTCGCAATTATATTTTGAAATAAAATATTGCATTTGTTAAATTTTTACTTGATTATAAAAAAAGTTTATATATTGCCACTCCAAAACCTTTTCGTTGGCAACTTCGTAAAAGTTATTGGTTGATTTCAATGGATAAAACGATTAAATTTATTTAAACAGCTTATGAAGAAAGTTTTACTGTTTGCGGTTGGTATTTGTCTGGCTGGCTTGGTGTCTGCGCAGGACATACATTTTTCACAATTTTACATGTCTCCACTCAATCTAAATCCGGCATTGACTGGGGTTATGAATTGTAACATGCGTGTAGTAGGTAATTACAGAAACCAATATGCCTCAATATTGAAGAGTAATGCTTTTAATACTTATTCAGTTTCATATGATCAGAAAATTCCAGTTGGTCGATATGACTATTTTGGAGTTGGAGGAACACTCTGGGGCGATAAGGCAGGTTCTGCTGGGTTTGGAACTGTTCAAGCGAGATTAAGTGGTAGCTACAGTAAACGAATGTCAGGCGGCAGAGGTACAAACAACTATCTCGTATTTGGTGCAGACTTAGGTTTATCTCAAAGGCGAATAAATATCTCTAAACTTAGATGGGGAACACAGCACGATGGCAATGGTGGTTTCAACGAAAATCAAAATTCAGGAGAGACCAAGTTTGACCGTGATAACTTTTTGTTTGTCGACATGAGTGCAGGGTTGTTATGGTTTTCTGTTTTTGATAAAACAAACAGCTTTTATTTGGGTGGTGCTTTTAGTCACCTTAACAGAGCCAATCAATCATTTGACTCAGAGACTTATGATGGGCTTTACAGCAAATTTACCATTCACTCAGGCCTTGACTATGTTTTTCCTTACAGTAGAATCGGTATAAACCCTGGTATTGTTACTTTTATACAAGGACCATCTCTACAAATAAACACTGGAGCTAACTTGAAATTCTTGTTATCCGGAAATAAAAGGCAATATGAAGCATTTCAATTTGGTGCATGGGTAAGACTTGCAAACAAAATTGACTCAGGTATACTAGCTGATGCTTTGATTTTGAACACTCGTTTTGACTTTGATCAATTTGGAATTGGATTTAGCTATGACTTGAATATTTCAAGTTTAAATAACGCTACCAATTACAACGGTGCATTTGAATTTTCAGGAATATATAACATCTGCGGACCAGAAAGAAGGGGAGTATATTGCCCTAGATTCTAGATCAATTATCCAAAATTTCTGAAAGAAAAGTCCTGTGATTAGATTTACAGGACTTTTCTTTTTTTAAGATTATTGGCAAATTTTCTTTTATTTATGATCAAATTTTTGTAAATTTACTTATCGAAAGATATTTATAAATCGTATTAATTAATTTATTAATATATAAGTGTATGTTTGGTAGCAATAAAAAACCCGATAACTCAAATATTTCAGCAAACAGCTCTGCATTAAATTCACTTGTGCAGGGAACGATAGTTGAAGGCACAGTGAGAGCAGAGAGTGACATTAGAGTGGATGGTATCATCCATGGCGATTTGACATGTTCTGCAAAAGTCATCATTGGTCCAACAGGAGAAATAAAGGGAGAAGTAAAGTGTGTGAATGCAATGATAGACGGAAAGTTTGAGGGTAAACTTTATGTTGAGGATTTGCTCACCGTGCGAGAGACAGCTATTGTAAACGGAGATATACACACAGGTAAATTAATTGTTCAGTCCGGAGCGGTATTCAATGTAACGTGTGATATGGGAAAATCAAACTCAAGAAAGACTTTGCAGAAAGATCCTTCTCAGCGTATAGAGCAAATGCTTAAGCCTGCCAATGTTGGATAAAAAGCCACTTAAAACAAAATCTACAGGCACAGTTGTGCTGAGGTTCTCAGGAATGGCATTTGAAATGTTGGCAACCATTTTGGTTGGATGGTGGTTGGGTAAGAAGCTTGACGTTCTTTTAAGTTTTAAGAAGCCCTTGTTTGCAGTTCTTTTTATTTTGTTGTTCACCATTCTTTCTTTGTATCGGGTTATTAAAAGTTTGGAAAAGCTCAACAAGTAACAAATGAATTTCAAGCGGTTTTTTTATCTTTTGGCATCGATTGGTTTGATTTCGACTTTAATTGTTCTAGGATTAAGCAGATTCTTGCGTTTGGATACACTGATAAAGCAGATGAGTCTGGGTTCAATAATAATATTCTCCTTCTTTTGTTTGGTGTTTTTCAGTTGGGGTAAGATGTTGTCTAAATCTCGCAATCCTTATAATTTCAACAACGTAATTATTATGTCTACTTTGAGTAAAATGATCATATCAATGGCATTTTTATTCAGCTTTAAGAGACTCTTCAATCCCGATTCAAAATATGTGTACGTTCCGTTCCTAATCTTTTACATTGTTTACGCTATATTTGAAACTTATTTCTTAACAATTCTTGGTAAACAGAAAATTAAGCAACATGACTGACAACGCGTGGATTAAAGCAATTATTAACTCGTCTGATGAATTGGACTTTGATAAGGACGCTTCAAAGAAATTTGATATTGTTAAGATCAATGATAATGTATACCAAATATTGCAAAATAATAGAAACTATACCTTGAAAGTTCTGGCCAAAAATGATCATAAGTCTTATAAAATTCAGATAAATGGGAATATTTACAACGTAGAACTAAAGGATCATTTGGATATAATGGTTGATAAACTCGGACTATCTGCCAAAGCTGTCAGTAAAATTGATGAAATAAAAGCTCCCATGCCCGGAATGGTAATTGAGGTTTTAGTAGCTCCCGGTCAATCCATTCAAAAAGGGGAAAGCCTTTTGATTCTGGAAGCCATGAAAATGGAAAATGTTATAAAAGCATCCAGTGAAGGCACAATAGATCAGGTCTTTGTACAAAAAGGGAACCCAGTTGAGAAAAATCAAGTTTTAATCAAACTGATCTGAAAGCAGCTAATTTTAAGCTTGGCTTATCTTCTGTAATTCTGTTCAAGGTAAGCTTTGTAGTCTGTCATTTTCTTATTTAGCAACAGAGCTTTGTAATTTTCTTTTGAAATAACCAACAACTGTTCAGGTTTAATATCTTTATAAAATCCGCCTAAATTTTTGAGCGCATTATCAACATATTTGAATGCACCTTCGCTCTTTTCAAATTGTCTGATCACGATCAGAGGTGTTTCGGTATCTAAAAAGATATTGGTTACTTTGAGTTTGTCAAAACTATAAAACTCTTTGTTGAAGTTAGCAAATCCGTTTTTCATGTCATTGAGTTTTTCAATGACATTGCCAACATCTACCAACACATAATGTACATCTCCCGGAGTATAAGTATATGCTTGAACATTTGACAAGGTATCTTTTCCAAGCGGAGACGCAGATTCTACTCCCAATAATCTTATGATTTCTTTGGCACGTTTTTCCTCTTCTGTATTAGGGTATTTTGCGATTATTTCTTTCAAACCTCCAATGTAAGCGGTCTTACCTTCGAGATTACCCAAAATCATGGCATTGAGAAGTGCAAATTTCACTTTATACTTGTTGTCAGCACCAAACTCTTTTGCGGCTTTTTTAATATTATCCTGAGCTTCCTGGTATTTTGTGGCCTGAAACAAAGAGTAAGTTTCGTTATAAAACCTATCCAATTTATTGCGTTCAGCTTTTGATTCTTCCAGGAATTTCGGATCAGAAATCACCCTTGCGTATGTTGTTGTAGGGTATTTTTCGACGATTTTATCATAATACGTTTTAACATTAGCCATATCGCCTTTGTTATTGTAAGCGAGGTACAACAGATACCACGCTTCCAGTTCGTATTGATTGGCAGGATATCTTTTGAGAAGATCTTCAAGCATGGCAATCGAGCGATCATCATCCTTTAATTGATCTTGGTAGAGTCTGCCCAAGGTGATCATTGCTGCTTTGATAAGATTTTCTGCTTTGTCTATTTCTTGTGGGCTTTTAGGAACATCTGCCAATATTTCTTTGAGTAATTTTTCTTCATCTTCTGATGAGGCCACTGCATTGTCCGGAGTTGTAGGCAGCGTTGCACTGGAACTTTTTATTCTCCTCCAATTGTCTACCAAATCTCTTTGTCCCCAAAGTTTTTGAAATTCCTTTTGTCCCTTTTTTACCAGTTTTTCATCGTATGCAAAAAATGTACTTTTTGAATTTCCGCTGACAGAAACTCCTCGGAATGAATTTCTATTGTCAGCAAGGCTTTGAACGCTGTTTGGGTCAACTTTCGATTGTGGAGTTGCTGCTTTTTGAGCTGCTCTTTTGGCCTCTTCCTCCCTTTGTTTTTTGACTGTTTTTGCCACTGCCAATTGTTCGTCAGGAGATAGACCGGCTATTTTAATCAGACTATCTTGCAGAAAGATGACTTGTTGGTTTTTAGCAATTTCAGTCAGGTTTAAACTGAAACGTTTGGTTTGAAGGAACCTGTCATCTACGGTTGCCATTACCTGCAAAGTGCTGTCATAGTATGATTTTGAGTTTACAAAATTTCCTTGATTATAGTACAATTCAGCAAGTAAAAGATATGACTCAGTTTTTTGGATTTTGTTTGCAGTATTAGCAGCCAGTGAAGCTCTTAAGTCAGAAATGGC
>JAEUUM010000476.1 GCA_016787375.1 Saprospiraceae bacterium | reverse complement strand
TGAAGTACTTTATGCAAATGATATCTATAACATAGAGTTGAATTCAGAAATGGTAACTCTTTCTGCGTGCGAAACAGGCATAGGTCAGTTGAAAGGTGGAGAGGGCATAATCAGTCTTTCCCGTGCATTTGCATATGCAGGAGCAAAAAGTATAGTAACCTCCTTATGGCAAGTCAGCGATTCAAAAACCAAGGACCTCATGATTTCATTTTATTCCAATCTTCTCAATGGTTTGAGAAAGGACGAAGCTCTTTGGAAGGCAAAATGTGATTATTTATTGAGCAATAAAGGAGAGTCTGCCAGTCCATTTTATTGGGCAGGATTTATTGGAATTGGAAACATGCAAGCGTTAAAATTATAATTTTTTTTAAGTGTTTGGGTACTTTAATCCTGATTCTTAAACAAATAAAATAATACTAACTTTATCTAAAATCCACCATTTATGGAAAAACTGATTCGTGTTTTTGTTTTGATGCTGTTCATGTGTTTTAGTTCGTTTTATTCTTTTTCGCAATTAGATTTAACGCTTTACGAAGGAAATAATTTTACGGGTGAATTCGTAACCGTCACCACTTCAAATAGGGGGAATGGGGTTGAAATGTCTTTGGAAGGCAGAACATTGAACAATAAACTTTCCTCAATAAAATTCGGAAATAGGAGGGATTACTATTTACAACTTTACGATGAGGCCGATAATACTTCGCCTTTTAAAATTCTATATGAAGACTGCACAGATTTAAGTCAATTAGGCCTCAATAACAAAGTTTCAATGATAAAATTTGTCTATGCTCTTCAAGGACAAACACTCGCATTTGTCAACAGGAATGACCCGGTTGCCATGCATGTGTTTTATGTGAATCCTGATGGTGCAGGTTATAGATTGTATGGGGCAACAGATAATAAGTTAAACTATTTTAGGGTCGAAGAAGGATATGCAGCTATTCTTTGGGAAAATGCAGATGATGCACATGATCGATTGAACAAAGGGTTCGGTGAGGTTTTTGTTATTTCAGGTCAGGGAAAGGGTGCAAATAGTCCAAAGCAAGCCGTTGGACCAAAAATACGAAACAAGGTTTCTTACATTAAGATTGTTCCGGCAGATAAGCTTCTTGAGAGTTTGTGAGTTGAAATCTAGATTGCCCTCCAAGCTGGCAAGGCAATTCAGCTATTTAATTGATATCAAATTCAATCTGGTTACATTTTCATTCAAAATTTTTTTTCATTCATTGGGTACTTTTATTTTTTTCATTGAACTAAGTTTTATAATAAATCAGTTGGAGGAAATTTTCTAAACTATTAATAACCACCTTAATTTTAAAAAATGAAAAAAATGATCGTTGTATTTGCCGGTATGTTAATCATTAGCATTGGTCTAAAAGCACAAACTGAAATTCTAACAAAAGAGGACTTATCAAGCCCTGGTGAGAGAATTATCTATCATGATGCTGAACATGATTATTACGGTGTTGTGAAAAATGGGTCTGTTTCAGCTGTATTTGCTAAGGATAAAAAAACAGGACAGCGATATGATGTTGTGTACAATGGTAAAAGTATGGATGGTAAAATGACTGAATCAGAAAGTTCATTAAATTCAAATTTACCTGCGGGATCAATGGCAAAACCGGTGGGAGGAAGCAGTGGTACACCAAAGTGTAAGGGATACCAGAAGTATCCATGTGAAATAATTGTTGGTCGCGACCCAGCTACCGGCACCACCATCACAAAACAAGGGGAATGTGTTAAGGAGATAGAAGTCAACTGCCCAAATAACCCTGCAAAAAACGCCAGCAATGGGATAAAATCTTCACCGGTTATAAACAAATCTAAGTAATCAAATTTTCTAACCTTCAAATTTTTAGATCATGAAATTAATTTCATTAAAATTAATTATGCTTGTCTTTTGCATGAACCTAATCTCAAATGCAGTTAGTGCTCAGTCCGCTGCAGTGGAACGAGTAAAAATCGGCAAAAGTACCATGTACAAAAAAGACTGCACGACCAACTCAAAGGTCATGACTTGCACACTTTGCGAGGACTCAAACTTAAAGCAAAAATGCCAAAAATATACCAAGAAATCAGATGGAACTTATGTTTTGGCGTCAACCCCTCAACCTAATCAGTCAGCCAGAGTCAAAAAACCTGTAAAAGTTAATGAAGATCCTGATGGCGGTGGAGAAGTAACCTCAAAGAAATAGCAAATATAAAATCAACTACTATCCAATTATTTAGCCAAGCCGAAAACTTATATGAGTAGGCATAATAATTAAAATTAAACACTATGAAAACACATTTTTTAAAAATAATCTTGATTTGTGCGATTGTGACCACGTCGTTAAGTCTTTCTGCTCAAGCTGGTTGGATTATTACCAATTATGCCGGAACAAGTAAATTAGTAAGTGGAACTCCTTATTATCTAAAGGATGTAGAAAACGGTTGGCATCTTTGCTACAAAAAAAGAGATTTTGGCATCAACCTTGGGTGGGATAAAAAATCAAAACCAAATTTCATCTTTGAGAAACAAGGTGGTGGTTTCATCACTTGTGGAGATGCAGTCGCAATAAAAGTAGTAGGTGGTGATGGCTACTTGAAATATGAAAGTCGTGAATGGGGAATTAACCTCACTTGGTCAAAAACACCGGTGTATCAATGGGAAATTCGTTCTGTTGATAATCAAAAGGGCAGCAAACTTGTTACCGAGACAGCCTTGGGTCTTCTAAATACGGTGGAGAAAGACTTTATGATTCATTGTGAACGAACAGGCGTGCCTGTGGTTGATTTAGGTTGGTTTAAAGATTGTGCTGATGGTTCAAGATGGCCTGGAGCGACAAATGCCCTTAAAGATGCATTGCCATGGGAGAAAATCCTAAAATATGGTTCTGCATTAGCAGTGTTACTTTAATCTTAAAATCAATTGACTCTTAGTATTTCATTATAGACTAAGTTTATAGCCAGCCTTTGTCGAATTTTTTTATTCTGATAAAGGCTGGCTTATTTATTTCCAGTTTTTAACCCTATTAAATTCTGCAATAAGTTATTTCGAAAAGAGTCGAATTTCTTATTAAACCACTCATGTAGTTTTTGGGTTTGTTTTTATTAGGTATTGGTTTTCAGATGAATAGCAAACAGAGACAAAAAAATAATGTCATCTGATAATCCTTTGCCCCCTCCATTGAACATTTTGCTTGTAGAATTTAACACATCTACAAAACCACACCAATATGTTGAAAGCTTGTAATGTTGATTAAAGGATGGTTTTCGATAGGTTTGAAATACAGTTTAATACATTAAATCAACTCCAGTAAAGCCACACTTTCAATATGATAAGTATGTGGAAACATATCAACCGGTCTCACCCGGGTGACCTTATATTTTTCTGAAAGAAGCTGAATATCTCTGGCTTGTGTTGCGGGGTTGCAGCTTACATAAACGATTTTCGGAGCTTCAAGTTTAAGTAAGGTCTCTACAACATCTGCATGCATTCCAATTCTTGGTGGATCGGTGATTACCACATCTGGTTTACCGTGTTTTAAGCTAAACGCATGATCTAAAATATCTTTGACATCACCGGCGTAAAATACAGCATTCTGTATGTTGTTCAAATCTGCATTGATTCTGGCATCATCAATGGCAGCAGCTATTTCTTCGATTCCGGTGATTTGTTTACAATATTGAGCGACATACAAAGCTATGCTTCCCAAACCTGTATAAAGGTCATAAACATTTTCAGACCCAGTTAGACCACAGTAATCTTTCACCATATCAAACATCCTTTTAGCCTGAAATGTATTGGTCTGGAAAAAACTTTTTGGACCAATTTTGAACTGAATTTCTCCAAGCATTTCAACAATTGTTGGTGTGCCGTGATAGAGGTGCATATCGAGATCAGCATAATAATCATTCACTTTGGTGTTGATGCAGTAGTATAAAGTGGTGATCTGTGGAAACTGCAGGATGACCTCATCAAGATATTTTTTGATGGCTTTTTTATCATTTTTTGCAAATGACACTATCAGCATGACTTCACCAGTAGTAGTTATTCTTATTACAACATTTCTCAAAAATCCGGTATGGTTTTTCAGGTCATAAAATTCGAGTTCCTGTTCGATGCCTATTTTAAGAAGTGCGTTTCTGATTTCATTTGATGGTTCTTTTTGAAGGTGACATTTCTCGATGGGTAATATTTTATCATAAACTCCTGAAATGTGAAATCCCAGCACATCTTCTGCAAAAGGTAAACCTGCATGCATATCTTCGTTGGATAACCAACGTTTGGATGAAAATGCAAATTCGAGTTTGTTTCTGTAAAGGCTTGTGGGTTCAGCAGGTAATATTGGTTCAAAGCTTTCGGGTGTGACCTTGCCGATTCTCTGAAGTGCCTGCACAACCATTTTTTCTTTCTCTTCAAGTTGCATTTCATAAGAAAGGTGCTGGTACTTGCAGCCACCACATTGTCCGAAGTGTTTGCAAAATGCTTCTACTCTGTGATTTGAATATTTAACATAATCCGTTACTACTCCAAATCTAACGCCCTTTTTCTTTCTTGGCGAGAACACATTCACCACATCACCGGGTACAGCCTTTTCAACAAAAACAACTTCACCTGCTTCATCTTTTCCTACGCCATAACCTTTATCTGCCAAGCCGGTGATAACTATGTTCTTGTATGTTTTTGATCTGTTTCTTGCCATTATATTAATTAAAGATTATGGTTAATATTTTTTTCGGCCGGGGGCACCGACTAATTTTACAAATCCCTCAATCAAATCATTTGGTACGGTTACAGACAAATGATACTGCTGTATTTTCCAGGATTCGCCTGATTTAATCAAAATACCGGAACCACGACAAACTCCCATCCAGGTATTGAGTGTTTCATTAAACCATGCCGTTTTCCGGTCTGATGAAAAATTGATTTTGCGCTCAATGGGTTTAAAATCCCACGCAGATTCACGGTCGAAGTACTTTTTACTCCAAATCTGCATTTCATCCCTTGTCCATCGTTCTGTGGCATCGGTTCCAATATAAATACCATTGGAAGCCATTGAACTAAAAAAGATGTTTTCATCTGCTTTGGAAGCCGCCAGATGCCAGTTATTCAAGAATTTATTTATATCGTCCTCAGTTGAATCATCACAAATATCTTTATGCCTTGTGTCATAAATGGATGTTATTTTCCATTTTCCATTTTTTTTCGCAAGTACCAAAACATCAAGACCACAATGCGAAAATTTCCTCTCAATAAAAAATGAATATGCTGCACTTACAACGGCAAGATCCTGGTCATAGCGTATGTTTAAGTTGCTGATTCGTTCCTCTGTATCAGGAATTTTTTCAGACACTAATTTAACAGAATTCAGAAATTGTACCTTAGACTGGATTTCGTTTTTTCTGGAGCTGCTGGTAATGGTAGTAAGAATAGCTTCATCAAGAAGCAGGCTATCCAGTTGGGCGATATCACCTTTTTTCATGAAATTGAAAAACTGCTTTACAGTTTCTTCAACCTCTGAATCGATGGTTTGCTGGGCAAATGTCAAAACAGAAAAACCCTGAGCAAATAACAAAATTAACACTAGCTTATTGGTAATTCTTTTGTAACCAACCATAATATTGTACTTTTAAAGCTCAAAAGTAGTTAAATGAAGTACTATTTTATCATAAGCCTTGTCAATATTATTTTTATGAAACTCAATGCACAGACTGATTTTATTACTCCATGGGAGAAAAATGATCAGATAACCACCACTTATCGAGAGTGTATCAATTATTATGAGTTACTGTCTCAAAATTTCAAAGAGTTAAAATGCCAACCGGTTTATATGACAGATTCCGGGCAACCTCTTCACCAGATTGTGATTGACATTGATGGGGATTTTAATCCAGATGCCAGTAGAAAGAAAGGGAAAACCATCTTGTTTCTAAACAATGGAATTCACCCGGGTGAACCTGAGGGTATTGATGCAACAATGATGCTTGCAAGAGACATTTTAATTGATGGAAAGAAAAAGGCATTGTTAGAAAATACCGTAATTGTTATCATACCTGTTTATAACATAGATGGTTGCCTAAACAGAACTTCATACTCAAGAGCCAATCAAAACGGACCGGAATCTTATGGGTTTAGAGGAAACGACAAGAATCTTGACTTGAATCGGGATTTTGTAAAATGCGATTCACGAAATGCACAATCATTTAACCGAATTTTTTCATACTGGAGTCCGGATGTAATGATAGACAACCACACCTCAAACGGTGCCGATTACCAATATGTAATGACGTTAATAACTTCACAGGAAGATAAAATGGGACCAATTTTGGGTGAATATGTTCGCAATACATTAAATCCTGCTTTATTCGCTGGCATGACTGCCAAAAAATGGGACATGATACCCTATGTTAATGCAGATGGCCCACCTGATGAAAATGGCATTGAACAATTTCTTGAAACCCCCAGATTTTCATCTGGATATGCTGCCTTGCACCATTGTATTGCCTTTATGCCAGAAACCCACATGCTGAAACCTTATCCTCCCAGGGTTCGAAGTACGTATGACCTAATGCTCGTTATGTTGGAATTTCTTAAGGAAAGAGGAAAAGAAATTCAGGAGATCAGGAAAAAAGAAATGGAGCATTTTAGAACCCAAACAAAGGTTCCTATCAATTGGGTAGCAGACAAGTCAAAATATGATATGCTTGAATTCAAGGGTTATGAAGCCGAGAGAAAAATCAGTAAGGTAACCGGTTTAGAGCGCTTGTATTACAATCGTTCGAAGCCATTTACCAAAATGATACCTTATTATAACAAATTTGTAGCTCAAGACACGATAGTCAAGCCATTTGCTTATTTGATTCCACAAGCCTACAAGGAAGTTGTTGACCGATTGATCATGAATCACGTTCACCTCGAACAATTGGCAGAGGATACCGTGTTACATGTTGAAACATACAGGATCAAAAGTTTCACAACCTCTTCCGGAGCCTATGAAGGACATTTCCCTCACAGCCATACAAAACTTGAAGTTATTGACCAGAAATTGGCTTTTAGAGCCGGTGATTATTTGGTATACACCGATCAGCAAGCAGCGAGATATATTATAGAGTGCCTCGAGCCACAAGCCAGCGATTCGTTTTTTAACTGGAATTTTTTCGATGGAATATTAAGTCAAAAGGAATATTTTTCGGACTATGTGTTTGAGGATTTAGCTGAAAATTTTTTGAATGATCATCCTCAAATAGCAGCCGAATTTGAAGAAAAGAAAAAATCGGACGAAAAATTCAGGCAAGACCCTGATGCAATGCTCGACTGGGTTTATCGCAAAAGCCCTTGGTACGAGCCCACCCATAAGGTTTATCCGGTAAGAAGGTTGATGCAGATGACAGAACTGCCGGTAAAAAGGTAGCTACATGTCAATATGACATATATAAATTGAAAAAATATGACAAAATTACAGGCAATCATTGTCTTTTACCAATTGGTTTCAGATTTGAGGAGAAAAGAATAAAATAACATACCATGACGTTTGATAATTTTACAGTAAAAGCACAGGAAGCCATTTTGGAAGCTCAGAACTTAGCCAGTTCATTGAGCCAGCAAACAGTTGATACTCCTCATTTGATTGGCGGATTGTTAAAAGCAGAGGAGTCTGTTGCAGAGTTTTTGTTAAAAAAATGTGGAGTCAACCTCCCGGTTTTTAAATCCCAATTGGAACAGCTTATCCGAACTTATCCTAAGGTTGAGGGAGGCGACAAAGAATATTTGTCCAATGAATCCAATAAAGCATTAGCCAAAGCCAAAACCTTACTTTCAGAGTTGGGCGATGAATATATCTCTATTGAATTGTTACTATTAGCGATAGCCTCCGGAAATGATAAAGGCAGTAAACTATTGAAAGACCACGGAGTCACCATTGAGGGTTTAAAGAAGGCTATCGTGGAATTAAGAAAAGGCAAGAAAGTGACCGACCAACATTCTGAGAACACCTACAATGCACTAAATAAATATGCCATTAATCTAACAGACAGGGCAGAGGAGGGTAAACTTGATCCGATTATTGGTCGTGATGATGAAATAAGAAGAGTGTTGCACATTTTATCAAGAAGGAAGAAAAATAATCCAATATTGATAGGTGAGGCAGGAGTAGGAAAAACCGCAATTGTAGAGGGAATTGCCTGGCGTATCGTAAACAAGGATGTACCCGAAAATCTACGAACCAAAAAGATTTTTACATTGGATATGGCTGCTTTGATAGCCGGAGCCAAATACAAGGGAGAATTTGAAGAAAGACTAAAAGCTGTAATTAACGAAGTTACCAATTCTAATGGCAACGTGATCTTATTCATTGACGAGATCCATACCTTGATTGGTGCAGGTGGTGGTAATGGTGCTATGGATGCAGCTAATATTTTGAAACCGGCCCTGGCTAGAGGCGAAATACATACCATAGGCGCTACAACATTAGATGAATATCAAAAATATTTTGAGAAAGATCAAGCCCTTGTTCGAAGGTTCCAAACAGTGTTTGTTGATGAGCCAAGTGTTGAAGATACCATATCTATCTTACGTGGTCTGCAAGAAAAATATGAAATATTTCATAAACTGGCCATTCTTGATGAAGCCCTGATAGCTGCTGCTGAATTATCTCACCGATATATTCCGGATAGACAACTTCCGGATAAAGCAATAGATTTGATTGATGAGGCTGCGGCCAAATTACGATTGGAGTTGGACAGCGTACCCGATGAAGTTGATGAACTTGATCGTAAAATACGACAACTTGAGATCGAACGTGAAGCCATCAAAAAGGAGAAAGATCAGGAAAAACTTGACAAACTCAACGAGCAAATAGCTAATTTAAAAGAAGAATACCATACTTTTCAAACACGCTGGAAAAACGAAAAGGAAATATTAGATACCATCCAAACTTCCAAAACAACGATTGAAGATCTTGAAAATCAAGCACAAAAAGCTGAACGTGAGAGTAACTTTGAGTTGGTAGCAACTCTTCGATATGGTAAAATCAAGGAAGAGGAGAAAAAGCTGGCGGAATCAGAGCAAAAGCTAAATGAGCTGTCGCCTGAAAAACGATTGACAAATCAGGAAGTTACCGCCGAGGATATTGCCGAAGTAGTTTCAAAATGGACCGGCATACCCGTTACAAAAATGCTCCAGAGTGAACGAGATAAATTGCTCAAGCTTGAAGACGAAATTGGTAAAAGGCTCATCGGCCAAAAGGAGGCAGTCATTGCAGTATCAGATGCCATCAGGCGAAATCGTGCCGGTCTATCTGATATGAAAAGGCCAATCGGGTCTTTCATATTTTTGGGTCCTACAGGGGTTGGTAAAACCGAACTCGCCAAAGCACTTGCAGAAGTATTGTTTGATGATGAGAATGCCATCACCCGAATTGATATGAGTGAGTATCAGGAGTCACATTCTGTGTCCAGATTAATTGGAGCGCCTCCGGGATATGTGGGATATGATGAAGGTGGTCAGTTGACAGAAGCTGTAAGAAGAAGGCCGTACTCTATCGTCCTGCTGGATGAAATAGAAAAGTCACATCCGGATACATTTAATATTTTACTGCAAGTACTTGATGATGGCAGGCTCACAGACAACAAAGGCAGGATTGCTGATTTCAAAAATACCATCATCATCATGACCTCAAATCTGGGTTCTGACATCATTCTTGAAAACTTTGAAGACCTAGAAGCTTCAGGTGAGGGTAAGCGATTTGAGATCGTAGAAGCTACCAAAGCCGAGGTTTTTGATTTGTTGAAACAAAGATTAAGACCTGAGTTCTTGAACAGAATAGATGAGCAGATTATGTTCCAGCCATTGACAAAAAAGGAGATCAAAGAAGTACTGGTGTTGCTTATGAAAGGACTTAACAAAATGTTGTTTAATCAGGGGCTTGCAATGGAGTTGACAGACAAAGCCAAAGATTACCTTGCTGCACTTGGCTATGAACCACAATACGGAGCCAGACCAATGAAGCGGGTATTACAGCGTGAGCTAATCAACGAACTTTCAAAAGAACTGCTGAGCGGTGTATATACCAAGGGAGATACAATCATCGCAGATACCGATAACAAAAAGATATTGTTCTCAAAAAAGTAAAAATAATATTACCAATATTTTATGCCCTTGATAAATTTTATCGAGGGCATTTTTTTTTGGATTTAATTACAAATAAAAAAATTCTAGGATAACTTTTAGCAAACTTGCATTGAATCCCGAATGCCCAAACCGGATTTTTGAGTGCAAATAATGCTTATGTAATAAAACGCATTTTAATTGGCCCGTACCAAAAAAAAATAATAAACATGGTTTTTATATTAGTTTCAAATCCAATCAAAATTATCAATTAAATGATTCGGAATTGGTTTGAATTTCTGATCATTTCAGGTTTGATAAACTGAATGATTTTTATACAGCCTTTAGCAATTCTGCCAAGTACATGGGTATTTTGAGCAGAGATTCTAAAAAATCACCTAAACCTCCTTCCAGGTTGCCTTGTTTATTTCGTATAAGTCGGAATTATCGCTCAGTGTAAAAGCCAGCCGCACATTCAAGCACATTTGGTTTTTTGCCGACATGCATAACCCAAACTAAAAAACCAAAAGAGCTTGAATTTTTCCCAACGCACCTACGACAGAAATAAAAAATAAATTGTACTTTTGACAAATTAGTCCAAATAAATACGACAAGATGAATTCTTTTGGAGAATATTTACGAAACAGACGAGAACAACTGGGACTTCCGCTAAGAAAAGTTGCAGCCGAACTTGACATTGACACTTCCATTTTGAGCAAGATTGAGAGAAGCGAAAGAGTTGCGACAAAAGAAATGCTTCCAACACTGGCAAAGACTCTAGAAATTCAAGACAAAGAAATACAAATAGAATTTATTCAATCGACAGTTTTAAGTGAACTCGGTGACTTGGAATTTTTGGCTGATGGACTTAAAAACGTATTGAAGAAAATATGAGTACACAGTTTTTTACAAATAGAGACAGCAATAATCTTTTAACAAAATTCCAAGGAGTTCTTGAACACATTCCTAATCTTCATTCATTTGATGCTTTGGTAGGTTATTTCCGCTCGACAGGTTATTTTAGGTTGAGACCGTTTCTAGAAAACATCCAGCAAATAAGAATTTTGGTTGGCATTAATGTTGACCAACTAGCTGCACAATACACAACACTCGGACAACAATATCTCAAAGACCCAATTGAAACGAAAGAGGCTTTTTTGGAGCGACTTAAAACTGACATTGAAGAAGCCGAGTATAACAGAGATATTGAAAATGGAATTTTTTTATTTATAGAAGACATTGTAACAGGAAAAATTCAAATCAAGGCACATCCTGAAAAAAATCTACACGCTAAAATTTACATTTTCAAACCTGAAAACTTCAATCCTAATTCAACTGGAACTGTTATAACTGGCTCATCTAACTTTACTGACAACGGACTAGGAACATCTGAAAAATCAAACTATGAATTCAATGTCGAGTTAAGAAGATACGATGACATTAAGTATGCATCTGATGAATTTGAAGCTTTGTGGCTTGAAGCTATCGACATTCTGCCAATTGATGTACAAGGACTTAAAAAGGTCACTTATCTGAACGATGAATTCACACCTTTTGAATTATATATCAAATTACTCATTGAATATTTTGGGCGTAGAATTGATTATGACCCTGCGAATGTAGACTTATTATTGCCCGACAACTACAAACGTCTAACCTATCAAGCAGAAGCAGCGATAGAAGGCTATGAAAAGTTAACAAAATACAATGGCGTTTTTCTCGCTGACGTTGTGGGTCTTGGAAAAACTATCATTGCCTCAATCATTGCTAAAAAGTTTGTTTTTGAAAATGGATACCATTCCAAA
>JAEUUM010000467.1 GCA_016787375.1 Saprospiraceae bacterium | reverse complement strand
CAAATTCTAGGCATATCATTTGTAACCAGCAATGGTTCCTTGAAAACTAGAATATTCACCGGTACTTTTTGACTATAACAACCAAAAGTTGTAGAACTATCCATTACAAAATAAACAGTATTAGCATTGATTACAGGAGTAATAAACGGATTTCCAACAAAAACAGGTTGCTTTGAAGTCGGGCTGGTAAACCAATAAGCAGATCCTTTTAAAGGAGAAATAACGGTTAATGTATCAGGTGAGCCCTCGCAAGTATTTTGACCTGAAACTATAGGATTTATTAATATTTCATCATCCGCTAAACCATTGCAGTTTTCATCAATTCCATTACATGAGACCTCTGCTCCCCCCGGCTTAATTAAATTATTGTTGTCATTGCAATCATTGTTATCTGCTGTAAAACCATTTGGTGCAATGGTATTACATGTTTTTATGGAAGACAAAGGGTCACCAAATCCATCACCATCTTTGTCTGCATAATAGACATTGGTAGCTTCACCTTGAAAAATTGAACCATAAAATTCAATTTGATCAAGTGCAATGTCACCTGTTCCACCATTTCCACTAAAGCCTACAAATCGAAATTGAACATTTTTATTATGCCAGTCAGAGAGATCAAGATACGCACGCAGCCAGTCTTTTCCTTTATTTCCGGTAGCTGACCAAATCAATTGCCATGTGGCACCCCCATTTTCTGTAAGAAATACCTGCAATTTGTTTATTGTTGCCCCTCTCATGTGGTAGAAAAACGACATATGGCAAGTGTCTTGTGAGGCAGCAGACACTTTGATGCAGCCGGATTGTAAAATTGCTTTTTTATTCTGGCAAGAAGTACCCGAAGTTTCCAGGTAGATGTATTTGCCTGAACCGTTTATGTCCCCATCGGGACCGGTTAACAGTGCACCTGAGGGTGTTGGACCGTTTCTTACAAGCCAATCGAAGTCTCCATCAGGACTACTTTCGAAAACTCCTGAGATTGAGCTACCTTCCCCACAATTGCATGAATTACAAACGGCATTATTGTCAAAGGTTTCGGCAATTGTAATAGCCCCGACATGGTTACAAAAAGTTGTAAAACTTGTAACACATGAATTAACTGAAAAATTTCCACCACCACAATCCTTTCGGATATAAACATCATAATCCATCAATTCATTTAGTCCTGTTAATTGTAAAGGACCAGTAGAAGGGCAATTTAGGGTAAATATAGTCCCGTTTGCACCTGGGGTTTCTCCTGTACCAGGTGTAAAACCTTTGGGACCAATTTCCACAATAGATTTGTTACATGGTCCGGTTGAATTCCATTCTATAAAAGCGGAATTATAAGTAATTCCAAATGTTTCTATATTAAATGGCGCTGTACAATTTGTCGGTAAAAAAACCAACTGAACATATTCGAGCGAACCTATATCTCCCCCCGCAGCATCACATATTCTCAAGGTCCATTTACCGTTAGGATTTGTACCATCATATAAATAGCTGAAGGATTCTTCAGGATAAAAATTTCCAATAAATGGCGCATTGCCCTCTTTTATAGATTTGGCAGTACAATCTCCCTCTGTAAAAACAGTTGTTTTGGTACAAGTATTGTCTGATGGATCGCCATAATTGTCATTACTGCCGCCATTTTCTTTTGTTAATCTAATGGATTTGTTGTTTGGTGAAACAAGATTCACCTCTATATCACGAATCCAGGAGTGCGCAACAATCAGTCTCACTTCTTTCAATATTACATCTGTACCCATTGCTGCACCCGAAACTCCTTGAACTTCAATTTCAAAGTTTTTATATCCCAATGAGCAGCTGTTGTCAGGAATATCCAGTTTTAATTGACAAGTTGATGGGTTACTTAAAACTGTGATAAACAAATGTGGATTAATTGACCAATTGCTTAAAACTCCCCCAGCACAAACAGATCGTACCCTGTATTTATACTCGACACCCGGATTTAAACCTGTAACAGTAAATGGATTGCTTGTAGCGGTGTAATTTGGTGAAGTAAATGCAACATTTTTAGGTCTTACCTCCAGCTCCCACATACCTGCATTGTTTGGGTCGTTCCAAGTAAGTATTGCTGAATTAGTTGTAATAGCGGAGGATTGCAGTGCCGTGG
>JAEUUM010000444.1 GCA_016787375.1 Saprospiraceae bacterium | reverse complement strand
CTATCAATTTCACCCTAATGCTTTCACCGACTTTCAAAACATCAGCTACGTTTTCAACTCTGTTATGAGATATTTCAGAAATGTGAACAAGTCCAGATACATTTCTGAATTTTGCAAATACTCCAAATGGCATCAAGCTTTCAACCACTGCATCATAAGAATCTCCAACAGTAGGGACAAAAACGATGTTTGCGATTTTTTCTTTGGCGAGTTCTACACCTTCTTTATTATTACTTACAATTTGTATGTAACCTTTTTCATTTTTTTCCTCTATCGTGATTATCGTTCCGGTCAGTTTTTGCATTTCCTGAATGATTTTACCACCAGGGCCTATTACTGCTCCAATAAAGCTTTTATCAATGATGATCTCTTCAATACGAGGTGCATGAGGTTTGTAATCTTCACGAGACGCTGCGATTGTATCGTTCATTTTACCCAAGATATGAATTCTACCTTCTTTGGCCTGATTAAGAGCCTCTTCCAGCAAATCATAAGACAACCCTTCAATCTTGATGTCCATTTGGCAACCACAAATTCCTTTTGAAGTTCCGGTTACCTTGAAATCCATATCACCCAAAGCATCTTCATCACCAAGGATATCACTCAATATTGCGTTTCGTTTTCCGTCAGAAATCAAACCCATTGCGATTCCGGATATAGGAGCAGAAATCTGAATTCCTGAATCCATCAGAGCCATTGAACCGGAACAAACTGTTGCCATGGAGGAAGAACCATTGGATTCTAAAACATCAGATACAATTCTGACTGTATAAGGCATTTCTGCCGGTAATACTTTTCTCAATGATCTTGCAGCAAGGTTTGCATGACCAACTTCTCTTCTTCCCGGACCTCTGTTGGGTCTTACTTCGCCGACAGAAAATGCAGGAAAATTGTAGTGAAGTATAAATTTTTCAAAAGCAAGTTCGACAGCTGTATCGAGCATCATTTCATCAAGTTTGCTACCCAATGTAACCGATGCAAGAGCCTGTGTTTCACCTCTCGTAAAAATTGAAGAGCCGTGTGTAGATGGCAAATAATCAACTTCACACCAAATAGGTCTGATGTCTTTTAATTTTCTGCCATCAAGTCGCACATGTTCTGCCATCACCATCTCTCTTACAACCTCTTTTTTAAGTTTATCAAAGTAAGTTGAAATGAGTGCACCATTCTCGGTCATAAACTCTTCACTATTTTCAGCAAGGAATGCCTCCTTAACAGTGTTCTTTACTTCCTCAAACTGAGCTTTTCTAACTTGTTTGTCCAGAAAAGCATGTGCGATCGTATTTAATTTTTCTTTTGCTAATTCAGCTACTTTGGCTTTTATTTCATCATTGGATGGGGCCGGAGTAACTGGTCTTTTGGGCTTATCCGCTACCCCAAATTTCTTGGCCAACTCAAGCTGTGCAGCTATCTGAGGCTTAATTGCTTCGTGACCAACTTTGATGGCTTCAACCATCTCATGTTCCTGACACTCATTGGCTTCACCTTCTACCATAACAACATTATCGTGTGTAGCAGCGACGATTATGTTTATATCTGCTCTTAGCAAATCAGTTCTTGAAGGGTTTACGTGAAATTTTCCATCTATGCGAGCGACCCTCACTTCAGATATTGGGCCTGCGAAAGGTATATCTGACAATGTAAGGGCAGTAGAAACTGCCAATGCTACATAGGCATCAGGTAGAATTTCTTTGTTAGCTGAAATCAAGTTTATGGTAACCTGTGTTTCGTTTTTATATTCATCCGGAAAAAGGGGTCTGATGGCTCTGTCCACCAATCTTGATATCAGAATCTCGTAATCATTCAATCGTGTTTCTCTTCTGAAGAAATTTCCTGGAATACGACCTGCAGATGCAAATTTTTCTTGATAATCTACTGATAAAGGAAAGAAGCCCATGTCAGCCTTCATTTCCGGATTAGAAACCACTGCTGCGAACAGCATCATGTCACCAACTCGCAATACAACTGAACCATGAGCCTGCATGGCAAGCTTTCCGGTTTCGAGCGTTACAGTTTGGCCGTCTGGGAGATTGAAAGAGTGGGTTGTTGGAATTTGATGTCCCATGAATTATTTTTTAAATTTTTCAATATAGCAAAGCATTTTGCAATATGCGGAAAGGAAGGGAAAGGCAAGCATTTACCTACAAAACAGTCTGAAAGTAACAGAAAAAAAGTGCTTCTGTTTCAGAAGCACTTTTTTTATTATTTTCTCAAACCTAACTGGCTAATTAGAGCTCTGTATTTTGCGAGATCTTTACCTTGTAAGTAATGCAACATTCTCTTTCTTTTTCCTACAAGGGTTAAGAGTGTTCTTCTACAAGAGTGATCTTTTTTATGTTCTTTCAAGTGATCTGAAAGACTTTGAATTCTGTATGTGAATAATGCGATTTGAGATTCAGTAGATCCTGTATTCTTTTCAGAACCAGCGAATTCTTTGAAAATCCCTTGCATTTTTTCAGTGTTGAGATAAACTGCCATTCTTCTTTTTTTTTGCTACTTTTTTTGTTTTACTTTTTTCGACGTGCAAAATTAAGGGAAATACTTGAATAATGAAATATCTCACACAAAAAAAATTATTTTTTAGTCATATGCGTAAAAACTTTCAGCCAATTTTACTGCCACATCTTCAAAACCCTCTTGATAGACGATGGTGACGATCAAGTTGGTACTGCTTTTTTTATCAAGCAACAAAAGTATGAGTGCATTGACGCCATCTTTTTTTCCATGAACAAAAAAGCCTTGAAAATCGTCAATCTCGAGTGCATCAGCTGCATCAACATTGTCAAATTTTAATTGTTTTGCAATGTCTACTGTAGCATCAGCAAGGTCATCAAAGTTGATATTTTGATCTTGCCACGGGAATATATTCAACTGGATATTATCGCTTTGTGCTTCAAATTCATCTGCATTGTTAGTTGTAACTTTCATCCTGGCAGCGGTCTTGAAACCAATACCATGAGTGTCCCATGTAAATTCGGTTTGTGCTTGCAAAACCATTGCGCCACTGAAAAGCACAGAAATTAGAACCAGCATTCTTTTCATAAGTTGATTATTTTATGGGTTGTTTAAAACACAAAACTACCATTTTATACTTTTCATTTACGCAAAATGAAAAATAAATTTTCAATTCATAAAAATATCTCGTTCATTTATTATTTTGCATCACAAAATTTTAAAATATGAAAAAACAAACACTTTTTTGGGCGGCAATTTTGTTCATTATACAAATTTCTAACGCACAAACCATCACAGTCAAAGGTAAAGTAACTGATTCAGGCGATAACAATGCTCTGATTGGTGTATCTGTCAGGGTATCTCCAGGTAACACCGGCACCATTACAGACATTGACGGAAATTTTGCTGTGCAGGCTAATCAAAACGACCAACTTGAGTTTTCATATATTGGATACAACAAACTCACCGTTGCCATTAACGGTCGAACTGAAATAAATGTGGCACTCGTAAGTGACGCTACCAACCTCAATCAAGTCGTTGTCGTTGGAACAAGAGGTGCAGGAAGAGCAAAAATTGAGACTCCTGTACCCGTAGATGTCATTAACATGAAAACAGCCATGTTGCCTACAGCGAGAATGGATTTAACATCCATCATTAATTACAGTGCGCCTTCATTCAATTACAACAAGCAAAGTGGCTCGGATGGTGCAGACCACATTGATTTGGCTACACTTCGCGGACTTGGCCCAGATCAGTCTCTCGTGCTAATCAATGGCAAAAGAAGGCATCAAACAGCATTCGTCGGAGTTTTTGGAACGAGAGGAAGAGGAAACTCAGGCACTGACTTAAATGCATTCCCAAGTGCTGCAATAGATCGGGTAGAAATTTTGAGAGATGGTGCATCGGCTCAATATGGTTCTGATGCCATTGCAGGTGTTATAAACCTTGTTTTGAAGAAAAATGTTAATGAACTTGGTGTAAATGCAGGTTATTCAGCATATTACGATAAAGAATTCAATCCGAACACCAAAAAAGAATACAATTACTACGTTCATGATGGTGCCTTAGACGGACAATCATTTGCAGCTGACATGAATTATGGTTTGCCAATTGGCCAAAACGGATTTATAAATTTTACTTTAAACTATATTAATTCCGGCAAAACATACCGACAAGTTTTGGATACCTTTAATCTGTTTACCAACAAAGATGCTTTACCATTCAACCCTTACAGAAGGGCACATGGTGATGGATCGTTAGAATTATTTGGAGGGTTCTTCAATGCAGAGGTGCCGATTGCAAAAACTGAAACAAAATTTTATGCATTTGGCGGAGTGAATGCAAAAAACTCAGATGCTTTCGCATTCACTCGAAATTTTTCGGCAAGACCTGATCGTTTCATCACAACCAATGATACAGTGCTGGTTGAGGTACCCGGCATCATCAACACAGATAAAGACGGTGAAAAATATTACAATCCTCATATCCAAACCAAAATCAGAGATTATTCTTTGGCTGCCGGGCTTAGGGGAATTGCTTTCAACGGCTGGGATTGGGACTTAAGCAACACAATAGGATATAACGATTTCCATTTCTATGGTGACAAAACCTTTAATGCTTCTTTAGGAGACGTCAATAAAAATCATTTTGATGATGGAGGATTTAATTTCCTGCAAAACACCATAAACCTCAACCTTGACAAAAAATTCGCAAATATTATGCAAGGGTTCAATTTAGCATTTGGAGCTGAATACAGAATAGAAAAGTATAACATCTATGCCGGAGAAGCTGCATCTTATACCAATTATGACACAACAGGTGTCAAAGCAACCGGAGCTCAGGGATTCCCAGGATACCAACCAAATGATGAAGTATCGGCAGACAGGTCAAATTTGGCAGCTTATGTTGATGCTGAACTTGATGTCACCAAAAAATGGCTTGTTGGGGCGGCTGTACGGGTAGAAAATTACAGTGATTTTGGATTTACTTCAAACTTTAAGGCAGCCAGTCGATACAAATTATTTGATGGATTTAATATTCGGGGTTCATACAGCACCGGATTCAGAGCTCCGTCATTACAGCAAATCAATTTCAGCTCAACTTTTACCACTGTGCAAGGTGGTGTAATATCAGAAGTAAAAATTGCTCCAAATGACAACCCCATTACCAAGGCTGCCGGTATCCCTAAACTAAAACAAGAAACTTCGCAAAATGCCAGCTTTGGTTTCAGCACCCGCCTATCCAATAACTTAAGCCTTACAATAGACGCTTATCAGGTAAAAGTAAAAGACAGGGTAGTTTTATCAGGTCAATTTTCAGCCGGGGACCCTGATCTAAGCGCCGAACTCAACCAAACTCTGGCGGATTTGAAGGTTGCCTATGCACAGTTTTTTGCGAATGCTGTAAATACAATCAACAAAGGACTGGATATTGTAATCGAATACAATAAAAGATTTGAAAAACAAGGTTTCAAGGCATTGTTGACCGGAAATATCCAAAAGATGACGATTGATAAAATAAATGTTCCAACAGCGCTTAACGGAACCGAAACGCTGCGAAAAACCTTCTTAAGTGAACGCGAGGAAAAATTTATCCTCGCTTCTGCTCCCCCAATGAAACTGGGACTCAACCTTGAGTACTCTTACAACAAATTTACAATCGGAACAAGACTGACCTATTTTGGAGAAATTGAATTGTATGGTTACGGAGAAGATGGAACCGGAATCAATCCTATGGTACCAACTGATCAAGACGAAAACATAAAAGTGCCGGATTTGTATAAATACGAAACCAAACTGGTAACCGATCTTTATGCCGCGTACAACATAACAGACAAAATAAAGGTATTTGCCGGAGTAGATAATTTGCTGAATATTCACCCTACTTTGGGTGCTGTACAAACAGCAAAATACTGGGCTTACAATACTGAAACCGGCGGACCATGGGATGCTGTCCAAATGGGAGGCAATGGAAGAAGGTTTTTTGTGAGGCTGGCATTTAATTTTTAAAATAGAAAAATCACTTCAGAAAGTCCGAAATTTCGTTTCGGACTTTTTTGTTTTATAATTTTGCCAAAAATAAAAACCAAATGATAAACCTGATAAGTGACACTGTCACCCGTCCAACACCCGGAATGTTAGAAGCTATGTTCAAAGCTAAAGTTGGTGATGATGTATTCAAAGATGACCCAACGGTTAACGAACTTCAGAAAAAAGTGGTAGACATGTTCGGAATGGAGGATTCATTGTTTTGCCCTTCAGGTACCATGACCAACCAAATTGCCATCAAAGTTCATACCCAACCACTTGATGAAATCATATGTGAGGAAAATTCTCACATTTTTCAATATGAACTTGGAGGATATGGATTTCACTCAGGTGCTGCCATTTTACCACTAAAATGTGAAAACGGTAAACTAACAGCCGAAATTGTAAAAAACAACATACGACCTCAGGCAGACTGGCTACCAAACAGCAAACTGGTGGTTATCGAAAATACAGGCAACCGAACGGGAGGAAACTACTATACAAAAGAGGAGATTCAACCCATTTATGAAACTTGTCGCGATAATGGCCTTCGACTACACCTCGATGGTGCAAGGCTTTTTAATGCTTTAACAGAAACAAATGACACGCCTAGAGAAGTAGGATTACAATTTGACAGCATTTCGCTTTGCCTTTCAAAAGGACTTGGAGCTCCGATAGGCTCAATGTTGATAGGTAAAGCCGAATTCATACAAAAAGCCAGGAAAGTCAGAAAAGTTATGGGTGGTGGAATGCGTCAGGCGGGGTATCTGGCAGCTGCCGGTATTTATGCCCTTGATAATCAAATAGCAAGGTTGAAAGAAGATCATGAAAAGGCCGGTCAAATTGCTGCTGCACTCGGTAAATGCGTTCATGTCAAATCCATAAAACCTGTTTTCACAAACATCATCATTTTTGATCTCAAAGATTCAATGCCGGGTGTGAAGTTCATTGAATTGATGAAAAAAGAAGGAATTGCTGTGGTGGCCTTTGCTCCATTTACAATACGATTGGTCACACACCTGGATGTTACTTTTGAAATGGTGGAAAAGGTCTGTAAGGTTTTGGAGAGAATGTAATTAATATTGAGGGTCGCAATTAATTTTCAATATGGTACATTGAATAGCTTCGCTTTCAATGCATCCAACTCCTCTTCAAACGAAAAACTTACAATAATTTACCTACTGCCCCAACTGCTTTCGCTGATTGATCTCATCTCTGATTTTGGCGGCTTTTTCGTAATCTTCGTTAGCGAGCATTTCATCAAGCATGTTTTGCAAATCTTCAATGCTAACGGAGGTCAAATCGTCCTTTTTCTTTTTAAGTTCTCGTTTTTTAGGCTTTTCACCTCCTTCCGGTTCTTCAAGTATCACACCTGCTGCTTCCAGTATGAATTCAAATGTGTAGATCGGGCAGTCGTACCGAACGGCTAGCGCTATGGCATCTGAAGTCCTTGAATCAATTTCAACCTCTTCACCATCTCTTTCACACACCAGACGCGCATAAAAAATTCCGTCAAGCAAATTATTGATGACAATTTCTTTGACATCTATGTTGAAAGTATCAAATGCATTTTTCAATAAATCGTGGGTAAGTGGTCTGTTCGGGCTCATCTTCTCCATGGCTACAGCAATGGCTTGAGCTTCGAAACCACCAATTACGATTGGCAATCTTCGCAGACCTTCCTTTTCGCCCAAAACAACGGCGTAGTTATGTGATTGTGTTACGCTATGCGAGAGGGCAACTATTTGTAATTCAACTTTCTTCATTGGTTTTGTTCACAAGCGCTGTTAACGCCTCAATTGATCTTAGTGTTGGGCTTTGAATTTTTTTAATGCTTCTGTCAGCTTCGGAACGACTTCAAAAAGGTCACCGCAAACTCCATAATCCGCTCCTTTGAAGAAAGGCGCTTCCGGATCCTTGTTGATTACTACAATCACTTTTGAATTGTTCACTCCGGCAAGGTGTTGTATGGCACCTGAAATACCTATGGCAATGTAAAGGTTCGGTCTGATGGCGATTCCAGTTTGTCCGACATGCTCGTGATGCGGTCTCCAGTCGGCGTCTGCTACCGGTCTTGAACAAGCTGTGGTGGCACCCAATACCTGAGCCAATTCTTCAACGATGCCCCAGTTTTCAGGGCCTTTTAACCCACGCCCTCCGGAAACAACTTTCTCTGCTTCAGGAAGCGGCACTTGACCCACTACCCTGTCTACATTGACAACCTTGACCTTAGCTGCAGGAATATTTACAGCCACAGATTCTACAGGACAATCATTGCCTATGATTTGAGGTGAAAGGCTGTTACCCATGATGCTGATGATTTTGTTTTCAGCATTTAGTGCGTAATGAACAGTAGCCTTACCTGAATAAACTGATTTTGATATGGTAAATCCGCCGTTTGTTTCAGGCAGAGCATTAACACCTGACACACATGCAGCATTCATTTTCACTGCAAGTCTGCCGGTAAGTGCTTTGCCGTTAGAACTGTGAGCCAGAACAACCACATTGCTGCCAGTAGCTTGAGCAACCTGAGCGATCACACTCGAATACACCTGAGAATCAAAATTAGCCAAGGAAGCATCAGACAAATGAATAACCTTGTCGGCACCGTATTTACCCAGCTGTCCCGGATTTTCGGCATTTCCTAAAACAAGGGCAACACATTGTGTTCCGAGTTTTTCAGCTGTTTTTTTACCAAAAAATACCGATTCGAGGGCCGGTTTTTTAAAAGTATTGTCGTGACTTTCCGCAAAAACTAATACAGACATTTTATCTTATTTTAGGGAGTTAAATTACTTTGGCTTCTTCGTGCAACAATCTTACCAACTCATCCATGTTTTCCGGGTCAACCATTTTAACAGCAGACTTGGCTGTGGGCAATTCGAACTGTTTGGTAGTAACATTATCCTGAAATGGTGCAGGATCCATTACCTCAAGTGGTTTGGATTTGGCCATCATGATGCCCCTCATATTTGGAATTCGTTGCTCTGCAAGTCCCTTTGCTGCACTGATAACTATCGGAAGGTCAACCTCAACTGTTTCTGTGCCTCCTTCTATCTCGCGACCGATGATGGCAGTATTGCCATTCAATTTCATTTCATTAGCGAAAGAAACATAAGGCATATCAAGGTATTCGGCAACCATTGCCCCTACTTCAGCAGCATTAAAATCAATGGTTTCCTTTCCGGTAAAAATCAGGTCAAAACCCTGAGATTTGGCGTAAGAGGCAATCTGAAAAGCAGTTGACATGGCGCTTGCAGGTTCGGTATTGATACGGACAGCATTTTCTGCACCAATGGCCAAACCTTTTCTGATGATGGTCTCGTTATCGGCACCACCCACATTGATCAAGGTGACCGTACCACCGTTGGCTTCCTGAATTTCGAGTGCCTTGACCAGAGCATACCACTCATCATACGGATTCATGATAAATTGTACTCCTGCAGCATTGAAAGTTTGATCACCATTAAAGGAGATTTTGGCTGTAGTATCAGGAGTTTTACTGATGCAAACTAATATTTTCATAAATTTGTATTATTCCGGTTTTTAAACAAACAGTATTTGACGTACTTGGTTTAAAAAATGCAAATATAATTATAAAATTTCAAAACTGTGATATCTAAAATAAAATATTCATAAAACAATGACTAACAATAGATTACAAATACTACTCGATTTAAATAAAGATAAGCCAAACGATTCATTTGTCAACTACGCGCTTGCCAAAGAGTACGAATCGCAGGAGGAATTCAACAAAGCGGAGGAAAAATTCAGAGAAATCATGACCCATGACCCTGATTATGTGGGCCTGTATTACCATTTTGGAAAAATGCTTTGGAAATTAGGACGGGACCAGGAATCTGTTGAAATATTGGACCGAGGCATCTCAGTAGCTGAAAGAATTGGTGACAAACACGCTTTGGGTGAGTTAAAACAATTGAGATGGGAAGTGGGAGACGATGAATAACCGGTTTTGTATTTTTTTAATGGAGTGAAATTAGTTCTGAAATAATTATCAATCATTTTCCAAAGTTGGCCAACTTTGCTCCGGAATGGACGGATTAATTTGGCAGAAATACTCATTACAATTTCATTCAAACTGGCTTGTTATATTCAGAGATAACATTACAAAATTAACCGGCTGAATTTATCAAGATCTTGCTTGACGACCTCTGGAATCTTGTTATCCTCTACCCAACAATGAATATCTCTGAGGTAATTCATGCCAAGGTATTTGGCAGATTCAACAAAAGGCATATAAAATCCGGCTACCAATTCGCTGTCTGACCCGCAACTTAAAACCGCCATTTCCATCCCTCTTAATTTTCTGCCTGTTTCCTTTTCGGTTTTCAGACAATCGGAAATTCTGTCAAAGAATATTTTCATGGCCCCACTCATGGTGTACCAGTAAACAGGTGTTGCAAAAATGATGAGATCAAAGTCGTTTGCGATCTCTTTGATCAAGGGAAGAAAGTCGTCATGGCTGTTTTTAAATTCATAGTCAAATGGCCCGATATTTTTGGTTTTCAGGTCGATGATCGGATACCCTGTCCGGTCAGATAAATATTTTGATACAGCATATGTATCTCCTTTGCTGTTTGAGCTGCCTAACAGTATGACTCCTTTTTTCATATTACTGGTTTTAGTATGTGGGTAGGTGCTGTTATGCGAATACCAGGCCCTTAGCAGGAATTTGCGTCATTCAATTACGTTAAAAACTTTATTTTTTAACGATAAATTTCTTCGTCTCAATAAATTCTTCTGACTGAATTTGCACAACATACATTCCCTCTGCAAAATCTTTTGTGTTCACTTCTATCTTTTGTGTTTCACTCGTCCCGATAACTTTCGGGATTGCGTAAATTATTTTTCCGGTAATATCGGTGATAGTTACTTCAACTTTTTGGTTGTTGCTTCCTAAATCGATGGTGAGATGATTAAAGGCAGGATTGGGAAATATTCGCACATTAGCTAAATTACCAATATCAGAAACATAGGTTCCACCACATTTGGTACTAAAACTTGCACCGGCATCTTTTCCACTACTCCAATTACCATTTGAATAAGCTACATTATCTACCTGTATGCAGGTGAGCTTGGGGTTAATGTTTGCATAAAAAATCGTCAAATTTTTATTGTTTCCATTTTGAACATTTAAACTCGTTAATTGATTGGATCCACACTCCAACCAAGTAAGAGCCGTATTGGCGGAAAGATTTAAACTCGTTAAGGAATTGAAGTTACAGACCAACCAACTAAGATTCGTACAGCCGGAAACATTTAAACTCATCAAATTATTTTGTTCACAGAAAATTTTAGTAACTGCCGTATTGGTGGAAACATTTAAACTCGTTAAGGAATTGAAAGTACAGTCCAAATATTCAAGTCCCGTTATAGCGGAAACATCCAAACTCGTTATAGAATTATGGCTACAATCTAAATAATACAAAGCTGTATTGGCTGAAACATCCAAACTCGTTAATAGATTGCTGACACAGATCAAAACATTAAGAGCCGTAAATGCTTCAAGACCTGTTAAATCAGCTATACCTAAAAATGAAACATTCATATACCCATTGTAAGCGGCAGCTTCGGTAAGTTGTATTTCGCCATCACCGTTGGTGTTTATTGAAGGATTGTTTACAAGCGCAGCTTTAAACTTAGCATCAGGGATGTTTACATTTTGCGCCTTAATCAGGCTTATACACATGATAGATATAAGTGTGAGTAAATGTTTTTTCATTTGATTAATTTTTTAAAGTGTGAATTAACTTTATTTTTCAATAAAAAGTTTTTTCGTTGCAATAAAATCTGCTCCTTGAACTTGCACAACATAAATTCCGGCTCCAAAATCAGCTGTATTCACTTCTAAGTTTTGTGTATCTGTTGCTGTGGTTTTGTAAATTATTTTTCCGGTAATATCGGTGATGGTTATTTCAACTTTTTCCATTTTTTATATGCCGTGTTTCTTTTCATAGTCAGTTCATTAGTCGTCTCCACTTGTCCATGTAGGCATAACTTTTCCAATAATTTTCAAGATCAGTATGTTTTAATGTCTGCGGATTTTCAGTAAAACTCCAAAGTTCGTCAGGGTATTCTACCAATATTTTTAATGCTCTTGAAAAAATGTCAGAACTTCTGATCTCAATTTTATATTCACTATTTTGGTCTATTCGCCATTTAGAAGCGTGGTCTTTTTCCCAGTCTTCCTTTTGTCCACCAACAATTATAAATCTGAATCGTCCTACTGCACCAAATATTCTTCTTTTTTCCGAAGGATTTTGAGTGAAGTAACGTCTCCATGATTTCACCTGTTCAATAGCGTGATTTAATTGTTGAGTAGGTTCATGGTTGTCCTTTCTAAATAAGTCCACTGCAGGTTTTTCAATTTCAACCAATACCCATTCAGGTCCATCAGAGTTGTCATTGAGCCAAGCAAAATCACAACGCAGTCCACCGCCAAAATTTATTTCTCTAAAAATAGGTTGTATTCCATACTTTCTACTGAAAAGTTCATAGAATAAAAACGAATTTTTTTTAAGAATTGAAAGTAATTCCTTTTCTGAGTTGTTGTCAAAACATGATTTTAATTCACTCTTTAACTTCTCTATGTTCCATGTTGAAAGAATTTCTTCTCTGTTCATTTAATGTCCTTTTTGTTGTCATTTAACATGGCATAAAACATTTATATATGTACAATCTTTCCTATATTTTACAAATGTAACCATCAAAAAAATGATATCCAAAGCATCAAAAAAGCTCCAAATTTTAGCTTTTAATGTATTGGCAGTAAGACTTGATTGATTCGGTACAGGATGGTAGGGCATTTTCATTTAACGTACATGGATATTAGGTTTTTAAAAAATCTTTGAGATTTCATCCGGTTGTTCAGTTCGCAGTTATTTATATGACATTTTATATCTCAAATCACTGTTCCATTGTGGTTCTTTGAACTGGTATCAGTTACTCACTTTACTCCAGAATTAGTAGATCACTTTGATTGGAACACTCACATAAAGCTGAATTTAACCAGTGAATCGCTAATTTTGTAAAGGCTCAGTACTTGACTGGGCTTTTGTCTAAGTGTTTAATCTTTCCTTTCGCTTATCTTGCTTTTTCAGTAGGTAGTATCATAAGCATCAAATAATGATTTTTGATATCCACC
>JAEUUM010000396.1 GCA_016787375.1 Saprospiraceae bacterium | reverse complement strand
CTGCGTTTTTATGGATTCTAAAAGATCCAATTAATGCTTTTCTTCATATTAAGTTAAATGATCCAACCATCGCAATGTTAGGAGGGATTGCATTGTTTGTAATTCCGTCCTCAATAAAATCAAATGAATTTGCTTTAAAATGGCGGGATACAAAAGATTTGCCATTTGGTATATTATTCCTTTTTGGAGGTGGTATTGCGTTAGCCAATGCATTTTCTGATGCAGGAATTATGAATTGGATCGCAGATAAAGTACATGTAATTAATTTTAGCAAAATAGAACTCATATTAATCTTAATCGTGATAACTGTTGCACTTACTGAAGTTATGAGTAATGTGGCGCTTGTAATTGTTTTTCTGCCTGTGGTGGTAGCTTTGGCAAAAGGCTTGGGTTTGAATATTTTAAGCCTAGCTATTCCAATAACACTCGCAGCGAGCAGTGGTTTTATGTTACCAATGTCCACACCACCTAATGCAATTGTTTTTTCTTCCGGTCACGTAAAGATAAAGGACATGATAACCATTGGTCTGGTACTGGATATCGTATCAGTTATCATAATATTTTTGGTTGGCTATTTTCTGATTCCTGTTATGAAGGTATTGTGAAGGCAATACATTTATCGGTTTTTAATACAAATTACTTGTTCTTAAACAAATTTAAAAGTCATCATTTATTTAGCAATTTGCTGTTGTATTGAAGTAATTTAAAAGTATAAAGATGTTATTCCAAGACACAAATTATGTAAATCAATTAAGCCTAACTTATTTGTAGTTATTAATTAATTCTATTACTTTATCAACTTCATTATCAGTTAATTCTGCAAACATAGGTAAAGAGACACAATGTTCTGCTAAGTACTCAGAATTTGGAAAATCACCTTTCTTATAATTTAAAAAATTGTATGCTTTTTGTAAGTGACATGGAACAGGATAATGTTGTGCAGTACCAACTCCGTTGTTGGCAAGATATTGCATAAAATCAGTTCTGTTTTCGACTGTCACAACAAATAAATGAAATACTGATTTTACATCTTCCCTTATTTTTGGTAAATTAACCAAATGATTTCCTATCTCATTGAAGTATCTGTTGGCAATTTCATTCCTCCTTTGGTTCCAGCTTGCCAGGTGTTTTAGTTTAATGTCCAAAACAGCAGCTTGAATTCCATCCATTCGCATGTTGTATCCTATTTCATCATGGTAATACCTGACTTTACTCCCATGACTTCTGAGGCTAAATAATTTATCTTTATAATTTGGGTTATTGGTTGTGATTCCTCCACCTTCACCATAAGCACCAAGATTTTTACCTGGGTAAAAACTAAAACATGCCATCTCCCCAAAGCCACCAATCACCTTGCCTTTGTATAAAGCTCCATGAGCTTGGGCTGCATCTTCAACAAAATAGATATTGTTTTCATTGCAGATAGTTAAGAGTTCGTCAATGTCACAAGGTTGCCCATATAAATGGACACCGATGATTGCTTTGGTCTTTTGGGTGATTGCATTTCGAACCGCTTTGGTATCAATGTTGTAGTATTCATCGCAATCCACAAAAACTGGTTTTGCTCGCACATATGATACGCCCCATGCAGTAGCAACAAAAGTATTTGCAGGTAAAATTACTTCATCATCTGGACCTATACCCAGGGCTTCCATGGCAAGATGCAGAGCAGATGTTCCGGTATTCAAGCCTATGGCAAATTTAGTATTGCAAAAATTGGCAAAATTTTCTTCAAATTTTTCGACAAAAGGACCACCTGAAAATGCAGTGTGCTCGATAACATCCATTATTGCCGGTCCAATTTCTGATTTAATAGTTTGGTATTGTCTGTGCAGATCTAAAAAAGGAATCATGTTTTGTTTATTCTAAGTATTTTAAAATTTTTGCAGGATTACCTGCAACAACAGCGTTGGATGGAACATTTTTAGTTACAACACTACCGGCACCAATCACAGCAAAATCACCAATTTCTATGCCACATAATATGGTAGAGCTGGTTCCAATAGATACATTGTTTCCGACCTTGGTTTCGATCATCTCCCAATCTGAATCGGTTTGAATCGATCCATCTGCATTTGCTGCCCTTGGATATTTGTCGTTGATAAAGCTTACGTTATGACCAACAAAAACTCCATCACCAATGTGGACACCTTCGCAGATAAAGGTGTGACTTGATATTTTACAATTTTTACCAATAAATGCGCCTCTTTGTATTTCTACAAATGTTCCAATTTTTGAACCATCCCCAATTTCACAACCATAAGCATTTACAAAATCAAATATTTTGACACCTTCTCCAACTCTGACGTTGCGGAGGGTTTGTTTAGGGCCATCGATGTTCAATATTTCCATATCGGTTAAAATTCTATGTATTGTCCTTTATTTTGAATTGATTTTTCAGCAGCTTCCAGGATTTTAACTACATCCAAACCACTTTTACTGGATGACAAAGGTACTGAATGAGTTGTAATTGCGTTTATAAAATCTTTTGCCATTGAGGCAAGTGCTTCTGTTTGCGGAATTTTTGGAATTGTAATGTCTCCAATTCTGTAATCTATCAATAGTCTGTTGCGATCACTTTCAGGCACTATGCTGTAACCTTTATCGTATATTCTTAATTTTTCCGTTGTTTCCAGATCGTTGAAAAGTATCATTTTTTGATCACCACCTATGAGCATTTGTCGGATTTTAACCGGTGAAATCCATGAGCAATTGAAATGGGCAATTTTGTTGTCATTGTAAAACAAGGTCAAATAGGCAATGTTCGCAAGATTGTTGTCTGTGTGAGCAGCACCTACCGCTTGCACTGCAATCGGAAAGTCGTCCATGAGATAGTTACAGATGCTGATATCGTGTGGTGCAAGATCCCATAAAACATTAACATCGCGCTGAAAAAGACCCAGGTTAATCCTTGTACTGTCAATATACTGGAGTTTTCCGATTTGACCTGTGACAATCAAATCTTTGATTTTCTGTACTGCATCTGTGTATAAGTATGTATGATCAACCATAAGCACTTTCCCTGATTTTTGGGAAAGTTGTATTAGTTCGTTCGATTCTTTAACTGAACTGGTCATGGGTTTTTCAATCAAAACATGTTTGCCGGAGATCATTGCCTTTTTTGCCAATTCAAAATGTGTAAAAACAGGCGTTGCTATGGCTACTGCATCGGTTTCGGGGTCATGCAGGATGTCCTGATAGTTTGTGGTCGTTTTTATATTGGGATAAGACTTTTTGACCCTATCCAATTGTTTTTCACTTAAATCAAAAACCCAGCTTACTTCAGAATTTTCAGCTAGACTGAAATTTCTTACCAAATTCGGACCCCAATAACCATATCCTATAATAGCGATTTTCATTTGTTGATTTTTACTTTCGATGCGTCGAATTTTTTAACAATTATGAACACTTTGAAAAGTTCCTGATACACTTTTCTGATGATTTTCCATGAAGCACCTTTGCTCTCTCCATAGACTCTTGGTATGTATTTTGACTCAACCTGAATAGGTTCAATGCCTAAAATGTTGAGCTTTGCGCATATTTCACTTTCTATAAATGAACTTTTTGATTTTAGGTCAAGTTGTCTGATAATTTCGGTTTTATAGACTTTAACCCAGTTTACGTCTCTTAAATTTAAACCGATGAAAAATTGATTAAAAAGCTTGTTTAAATAAGAAAGAGAGTTTCTAAAAAAAGAATACGATTGATTTTCTTTTCTGAAAAAGGCAATAAATT